>NZ_JBFBCG010000065.1:0-42066 GCF_040683105.1 Streptomyces sp. NPDC051020
ATCACTCCGGAGGAGGCCCTCGACCTCTACCGGTCGGCGCCCCTGCACGCGCTGGGCGCGGCCGCCGACGCCGTGCGCCGACGCCGCTACGCCGGCACCCGGGTGCCTCGGTCCGCCGCCCCGGGTCAGACCGCTATGTCGGGGCCCGCGTCCTTGCCCTCCAAGGCGGGGAGTTCCTCGTTCGGGACGGCGCCACCGAAGCGGCGGTCCCGCTGGGCGTACTCCAGGCAGGCCCGCCACAGGTCACGGCGGTCGAAGTCCGGCCACAACACATCCTGGAAGACCATCTCGGCGTACGCGCTCTGCCAGATCAGGTAGTTGGAGGTGCGCTGCTCGCCGCTGGGGCGCAGGAAGAGGTCGACGTCCGGCATGTCCGGGTAGTAGATGTACTTCGCGAAGGTCTTCTCGTTGACCTTCGCGGGGTCCAGCTTTCCGGCCGCGACGTCCTGCGCGATGCGCTGCGCGGCGTCGGCGATCTCGGCCCGGCCGCCGTAGTTGACGCAGAAGTACAGCGTCATCCTGTCGTTGTCCTTGGTCTGCTCCTGGGCGACCTGGAGCTCCTGGACGACGGACTTCCACAGCTTCGGCATCCGGCCCACCCAGCGGATGCGGATGCCCAGTTCGTCCATCTCGTCGCGGCGGCGGCGGATGACGTCCCGGTTGAAGTTCATCAGGAACTTCACTTCTTCCGGGGAGCGCTTCCAGTTCTCGGTGGAGAAGGCGTACAGGGAGAGGTTCTTGACGCCCATCTCGATGCAGCCCTTGAGGACGTCCATGACGACACCCTCGCCGACCCTGTGGCCCTCGGTGCGCGGGAGACCCCGTTCCTTGGCCCAGCGACCGTTCCCGTCCATGACGACGGCGACGTGCTTGGGCACCAGCTCGCCGGGAATCTTCGGGGGTGTGGCCCCGGAGGGGTGCGGCTCGGGGGTCTTGTATGTACGCCTGTTACGGCCACCGAGGATCCCGCGTACTGCCATGAGCTGTCTCGTCTCCCTGTGCCTGCTGTGCCTGTGTTACTTCTCTACGTATCGCAGCGAGCGCAGTCCGCGCTCCAGGTGCCAGTGCAGATAGGCGGACACCAGCCCGCTCCCCTCCCTGACATGCCGCGCCTCGCACGCGTCGGCCGCCTCCCAGTCGCCGGTGAGCAGCGCGCTCAGCAGGGCGACGGCCTCAGCTGAGGGTACGACGCTGCCGGGCACCCGGCAGTCGCCGCATACGACGCCGCCGGCCGCGACGGAGAAAAACCGGTTCGGACCGGGCATTCCGCACCTGGCGCAGTCCTCGAAACTGGGTGCGTAGCCGTTGACCGCGAGGGAACGCAGCAGGAAGGCGTCGAGGATCAGGTTCGGGGCGTGCTCCCCGCGGGCGAGGGTGCGGAGCCCTCCGATGAGCAGCAGGTACTGCTGGACCGCGGGCTCGCCCTCGTGGTCAGTGAAGCGCTCGGCGGTCTCCAGCATCGCGGTGCCGGCGGTGTACCGGGCGTAGTCGGTGACGATGCCGCCCCCGTACGGCGCGATGGTCTCGCTCTGGGTGCAGAGAGGCAGTCCGCGGCCGATCAGCTCGCTGCCACGGGCGAAGAACTGCACGTCCACATGGGAGAACGGTTCGAGGCGGGCGCCGAACTTGGACTTCGTACGCCGCACCCCGCGCGCGACGGCCCGCACCCGGCCGTGGCCGCGGGTCAGGATCGTGATGATCCGGTCGGCCTCGCCCAGTTTCTGCGTGCGCAGCACCACGCCGTCGTCCCGGAACAAGCTCATGCACCCATTGTCCTGTACCCAGCCGGCGGAGCGGGCCCGCCCCGGAAGACCGCCCGCGACGGGCGCCCCCGTTCAGCCTCCGTCAGCCGCGCCGCCGGCCGGTACCGCGAGCCCCGACTCGTACGCAACGATGACCAGCTGCGCCCGGTCCCGGGCGCCCAGCTTGCCCATGATCCGGCTGACGTGGGTCTTGGCGGTGAGCGGGCTGAGGCCCAGGGTCTCGGCGCCGCCGCCACACGATCGGTACGGCGCTCGCGATCAGCAGCACCCAGCCGAGCGCGTCCGGCGTCCGCGCCTGGTCGGTGGTGAGGGCGAGGACGGTGGAGAGCGCACCGGCGCCCCCCGCGACGAGGGCGTCGGTGCGCGTCTTGTGCGGTGCATGCAGGGGGTCGCGGTTGACGACCGCCAGGATGCGTTCGCGTCGGCGCGTGGATCGGGACACCCCGCCATCCTGCGGTACGCGCGCCGACACCGTCACCGGTTCCGTACGAGTTCGGGCGCGCGCGGCCCAAGGGTGACGGGAGTCCGGCTGAGCTTCCCCGGCCACCAGATGGTGCGCTGGAGTGCCACGCTCGCCGAGGTCACCAGGTAGGTGCGGACCAGGAAGGTGTCGAGGAGTACGCCGACCGCGATGACGAAGCCCATCTCGACCAGGCTGACCATCGGCATGTTCGTCAGGACGGCGAAGGTGGCCGCGAGCACCAGTCCGGCCGAGGCGATCACGCCGCCGGTGGTGCGCAGGGCGGTGAGTGCGGCGGCGGTCGGTTCGGCGCCGTGGAGCGCCTCCTCGCGGACCCGGTGCATCAGGAAGATGCCGTAGTCGACGCCGAGCGCCACCAGGAAGACGAAGGAGAGCAACGGCAGTCCGGGGTCGGCGCCCTTCAGTCCGAGGACCGGTTCGAAGACCAGCCCCCCGATGCCGAGGGCGGCGCCCCAGACGGCGACGACTGCGGCGACGAGCAGCAGCGGGGCGACGAGGCTGCGCAGCAGCGCGATCAGGATCAGCAGGACGGAGAGGAGGACGAGCGGGACGACGAGCTTCAGGTCCCGGGCGTCGGCCGTCTCCAGGTCCATCTGCTGGGCGCTGGGACCGCCGACATGGCTGCCGTCCAGTCCGTCGCGCAGGGCCTCGATGGTGGCCTGTTCGCCCGCGGACTCGGGGGCGTCGGTGGCGGCGACGGAGAGTTCGGTCCAGCCGCCGCCGCTGCGGCCGCGTTCGACGGCCGCGACACCGTCGGTGGCGCGGGCCTTCGCCATGGTCTCGGCCACCCGGTCGGTGGGGGCGATCACGGTGATCGGCTGGGTGGACCGCTCGGGGTAGGCGGCGGCGAGTGTCTCCATCGCGGTGATCGAGTCCGGCTTGCTGGTGAAGGAGTCCTCCTGCTTCAGGTCTCCGGGCATGTTGAACGCGCCGAGCGCCAGCGCCCCCAGCAGCACACCGCCGCTGGCGAGTACGGCGACGGGCCGGCGTCCGGCCGAGCTGCCCATCGCGGCGAACAGTGAACGCCGTTGCCCGGGTGTGCTGCCGTACGCGGGGACGAGTGGCCAGAACACCCGGCGGCCGAGCAGGACCAAAAGCGCGGGCAGCAGCGTCAGCATGGCGAGCAGCGCACAGAGCACGCCGACAGCGGCGATGGGGCCCATGCCGCGGCTGCTGGTGAGGTCGGCGGCGAGCAGGCACAGGAGGCCCGCGGCGACGGTGCCGGAGGAGGCGAGGACAGCGGGTCCGCAGCCGCGCAGGGCGGCGGCCATGGCGTCGTACGGCCGTGCGACGCGGCTCAGTTCCTCGCGGTAGCGGGAGACGAGCAGCAGCGCGTAGTCGGTGCCCGCGCCGAAGACGAGGATGGTCATCACGGCGGAGCTCTGGCCGGTGACGGTGACGTCGAAGCCCCGGTTGAGCCCGTAGACGACGGCCATGGACAGCGCGTCGGCGACGCCCGCGACGACGAGCGGCACCAGCCACAGCAGCGGACTGCGGTAGATGACGATCAACAGGATCGCCACGACCGCGACGGTCGTGTAGAGCAGCGGTCCGCCCAGTGACGTGTAGACCTCCTGGGAGTCGACGACCAGCGCCCCGGGGCCGCCCACCTCGACGCTCAGCCCGCCGCCGCCCTTCGCGACGTCTCGCACCTCGTCGACGAACGCCTTCCTGGCCTCGTCGTCCTGGCCGGGCTCGGTCGAGGAGACCGGGTACATCAGCGTCGTACCGTCCTTGGCGGGGACGCCCCTGGGGGTGCCGGTCAGGGTGTGGCCGCGCGCGAGCGCGGCGGCCTGCCGGTCCGCCGTGGCCCGGTCGGCGGCGGTCAGACCGCCGTCGCGGTGGTAGACGAGGACGAGATCGGTGGACTCCCCGCCGGGCAGCGCGTCCTGGATCTTCGCCACCTGCGTGGAGTCGGCGCTCGCCGGCAGGTAGTCGACGGCCCGGTTGGTCTGTACGTCGGCGAGCTTGCCCGCCAGGGGCCCGGCGAGCGCGATCACGGCGACCCAGAGCGCGAGGACCGCCCACGGCAGCATGCGTCTTGAGCTTCCCGCCCGGGGCGGTGTGCCGCTGTCTTCTGTTACGGCCCTCATCACGGGCCCCCCTTCAGCCGGTTGTCCGGTACGTGTCCAGACTCCCGGCCGCCGGGGGCCGATTCGTCGCACCGGGGGCCGACTTCGCGGCTACCGCCGGGGTGGGCGAAGGAGCGCCCGTACTCCCGCGGGAGTACGGGCGCGGTGCGCAGCGGTGTATGTCACGAGGGGGTGCGCGCCGCCGCGGCGAGCAGCCAGGCCGTGTCCTGCGGGCAGAGCTGCAGCGCGGCGCCGACCGTGGTCAGCACCTCGCGCTCCGCCGGGCTGTACGGGCCGTCGGCGAGCGCGATCCTGGCGCCCTGCAGGAGGATCGACTCGCGTCCACCGGGCGCCAGGTGCGGGGCGAGGGGTTCCAGCGCCTCGTGGAGCTCGATGGCGAGGGCGGCGCCGCACGCCTCGGCGGCGGCGTCGAACGCGGAGCCGTGTCCGATGTCGGCGGCGAGGACCTCGACCACGGTGGAGAGCTGGTCCTCGGTGCAGTCGTCGACCCCGGCGCCGCGCACGGTGGCCGCCGCCGTCTCCAACGCGGTGCGGGAGGCGGTGCCACCGGCGGCGAGGATGCCGAGCGCGACGATGTGGACGGCGTCCCGGAGCATCGCGGAGAACCGGGTGGTGGTGGGGTGGTCGAGCGCGTCGGTGCCGAAGTGGGTCCGGCAGGCGGCGCATTCGACGACGGGGCCCACGGTGCCGCGACGCAGCAGTGGCACGCCGAGCACGGCGAAGCGCCGACGGCCGGTGAGACGGCGGTAGTTGCGGTCACCGCCGCAGCCGGGGCAGAAGAACTCGCCGTCACCGACGGCGTCCCAGATGGTGCGGATGCCGCAGATGCGCAGCTTTATGGCGCGTTGTCCCAGGACTGACCGCACGTCGCACACCTCCGTAACTCCCCCGTGGCCCCAAGGGCACGGGAGGCGCCCCCTTCGGCAACATTGCCGTGTCGACGTGATGTTAACCACAGTCGCGATGTGACGTCAGCACCTCGCTCGTCACAACCGTCGGGAGATGGCCGAACCCCGCCTCCCTGGAGCGGGTGGGCGGGGTCCTTCGGCCGTACGGTTCTACGCCCTTTCGGGCGCGGGGTCAGCGGGTCGCGCGGTTGACCGCGGAGACGACCGCCTTCAGCGAGGCCCGTGTGGTGTTGGCGTCGATGCCGATGCCCCACAGAACCTTTCCGTCGATCGCGCACTCGATGTACGAGGCGGCCTGGGCGCTCGCGCCCTCGCTCATGGTGTGCTCGGTGTAGTCCAGCAGACGGGCGTCGATGCCGATGGCCTGCAGCGCTTCGAAGAACGCGGAGATCGGACCGTTGCCGGTACCGGTCAGCACGGTGTCCGCGCCGTCCACGGTCGCGTCGACCGTGATCGTGTCCTGGCCGTCGGAACCGGTCGTGGTCTGACCGGAGCGGATCTGTACGCGCCCCCAGGCGTTCTCCGGGTTGGGCAGGTACTCGTCCTGGAACGTGGACCAGATCTGCGCCGGCGTGACCTCGCCGCCCTCGGCGTCGGTCTTGGCCTGAATGATCCGGGAGAACTCGATCTGCATCCGGCGCGGCAGGTCCAGCTTGTGGTCGTTCTTGAGGACGTAGGCGATTCCGCCCTTGCCCGACTGCGAGTTGACCCGGATGACCGCCTCGTACGAGCGGCCGACGTCCTTCGGGTCGATCGGCAGGTACGGCACCGCCCACTCGATGTCGTCGACGGTCTTGCCCTGGGCGGCCGCGTCGGCCTCCATGGCGTCGAAGCCCTTCTTGATGGCGTCCTGATGGGAGCCGGAGAAGGCGGTGTAGACCAGGTCGCCCGCGTAGGGGTGGCGCGGGTGGACCTCCATCTGGTTGCAGTACTCGCTGGTGCGGCGGATCTCGTCGATCTGCGAGAAGTCGATCTGCGGGTCGACGCCCTGCGAGAACAGGTTCATCCCCAGCGTCACCAGGTCGACGTTGCCGGTGCGCTCGCCCTGGCCGAACAGGCAGCCTTCGATCCGGTCCGCACCGGCCATGATCGCCAGTTCGGCGGCGGCGACGGCGGTGCCGCGGTCGTTGTGGGGGTGGACCGACAGGCAGATGTGCTCGCGGCGCGACAGGTTGCGCGACATCCACTCGAACCGGTCCGCGTGGGTGGACGGCGTCGAACGCTCCACAGTGGCAGGCAGGTTGAGGATGATCTCGCGGCCCTCCTCGGGCTGCCAGACGCCGCAGACGGCCTCGCAGACCTCCAGGGCGAAGTCCAGTTCGGTGTCGGTGAAGATCTCCGGGCTGTACTGGTAGCCGAAGATCGTCTCGTCGCCGAGGATCTTCTCCGCGTACTCCATGACCAGCCGGGTGCCGTCCACCGCGATCTGCTTGACCTGCTCCTTCGAACCGCGGAAGACCACGCGGCGGAAGGTGGGAGCGGTGGCGTTGTACAGGTGCACCGTGGCGCGCCGCGCACCGACCAGTGATTCAACAGTTCGCTCGATCAGCTCCTCGCGGGCCTGGGTCAGGACGGAGATCGTCACGTCCTCGGGGATCGCACCCTCTTCGATGATGGAGCGCACGAACGCGAAGTCGGTCTCGCCGGACGACGGGAAGCCGACCTCGATCTCCTTGTACCCCATGCGTACGAGCAGGTCGAACATCTCGCGCTTGCGGGCCGGTGACATCGGGTCGATCAGTGCCTGGTTGCCGTCACGCAGGTCGGTGGACAGCCAGCGGGGCGCCACGGTGATCCGGTTGTCCGGCCAGGTGCGGTCGGGGATCTCGACGGCCTCGTACCGGCCGTACTTGTGGAACGGCATCCCGGACGGCTTCTGCAGCTGAGTGGCGTTGGTGATCGGCGTTGGCCGGCCGACGGCGTTCTCGGCGGGGGTCTGAGCGGGATTCGCGACGGTCATGACGTACGGCTCCTCGGGGTCCAGCGTTGGGACGGCCGACTGTGTCGCTGCAACACCAGACTCCGCGGGGAGGGGGTCGGCCTACGACTACAGGCCCTCGCCGCGGCAGCTAAGAAGAAGCAGCCCGAAACGCATGATGCGACGAGACTAACCGAGAGGCGCCCGAGACGTCGGTCGTGTATCAGTATGCGGGACCGGACCTCGGTAACGGGTAAACAGTGATCGATCACTCCATTTGTCCAATCCTTATGGCAAACAGTGACATCACGATGACGCAGTGCCACAGTCGAACTCATGCAGCCTCGACCTCAGCACGGGTTCCAGCCCGTCTTCTGCACGATCGTGCCGCCCCACGTACTCGACAAGCTGTCACAAGCCGACGACCCCGATCTGGCCGGTCCGGCCCGCCGCACCCTGGAGGGCGACGCCGCCCGGCGCACCCGCCGCCAGATGGCCACCCTCGTCACCCCCGCACCCGGCCCCGCGACGACGGACCAGCTGTCCGACAAGCCTGAGCGCACGCTCTACGACTGCCGCCACGGCACGCAGCTGCCGGGCTTCAAGGTCCGGGGCGAGGGCGAGGAACCGACGAGGGACGCGAGCGTCAACCGCGCGTTCGCGGGACTCGGCGCCACCTTCGAACTGCTGCTCACGGCATACGGCCGCCATTCGATCGACGGCAACGGGCTGCCGCTGATCGGCTCCGTCCACTACGACGAGAAGTACAACAACGCCTTCTTCGACGGCGAGCAGATGGTCTTCGGCGACGGGGACGGGGAGATCTTCCTCGACTTCACCGTCGCCATCGACGTGATCGCCCACGAGCTGACGCACGGGCTGACCCAGCACACGGCCAACCTGAGCTATTTCGGCCAGTCCGGCGCGCTCAACGAGTCCATGTCGGACGTCTTCGGTTCCCTGGTGAAGCAGTACTCACTGGGCCAGACCGCCGACCAGGCGGACTGGCTGATCGGCGCAGGTCTACTGGCCCCGCGGGTGCAGGGCGAGGCGCTGCGCTCGATGAAGGCGCCCGGTACGGCGTACGACGACGACGTGCTCGGCAAGGACCCGCAGCCCGCGTCGATGGAGGACTACATCCACACCACCGAGGACAATGGCGGTGTACACCTCAACTCTGGCATCCCGAACCGCGCCTTCTGTCTGTTGGCCACGGCACTCGGCGGCAACGCGTGGGAGCGGGCGGGACAGCTCTGGTTCGACGTCCTCACGGGCCGCCGCCTGGCCGCGGACGCGGAGTTCACGGATTTCGCACGCCTGACGGTCGAGGCGGCGAGGGACCGCTTCGGCGAGGGCGACGAGTTGGAAGCGGTACGGAAGGCATGGTCGGAGGTGGGCGTGCCGTCCGCGTAGGCCCGGTCACGGTTCCTGTCCTCGATCGCCGGAGCTCGGAGAAAAACAAGCCGCTCCGGCGATTGAGGAGCGGGGTCCTGGGCAGAGCCCCGGAAACAACCCGAGAGGAGTCGAACCATGCGGATCCAGGTCACCCGCACCGGCGGCTTCACCGGAATCGCCCGCCACCGCGAGATCGACACCTCGGATCGCACCGACGCCGCGGAGTGGGAAGCCCTGGCCGAATCCGCACTCGCGGCGGGCCACGACACCCCACCGCTTGGGGTGCCGGACGGCTTCCGGTACCGGATCACGGTCGACGACCGCACTGCGCACTGCGCGGATCCGCACCTGACCGACGCCCAGCGCGCACTGATCTCACGCGTCCTCAAGGAGGGCGCGTGAGATCGACGCACAACTGACCCGCCGCCGGACTCCGCCGGCGCTCAGAACCCCAGCTTGCGCAGCTGCTTCGGATCGCGCTGCCAGTCCTTGGCGACCTTCACATGCAGGTCCAGGAAGACCGGCGTGCCGAGCAGCGCCTCGATGTGCTTGCGCGACTTCGTGCCGACCTCTTTCAGCCGCTTGCCCTTCGGGCCGATGATGATGCCCTTCTGGCTGGGCCGCTCGATGTACACGTTCGCGTGGATGTCGAGCAGCGGCTTGTCCGCGGGCCGGTCCTCGCGCGGCAGCATCTCCTCGACGACGACCGCGATCGAGTGCGGCAGCTCGTCACGTACGCCTTCGAGCGCGGCCTCCCGGATCAGCTCCGCGACCATCACCATCTCGGGCTCGTCGGTGAGGTCGCCCTCCGGGTAGAGCGGCGGGCTCTCGGGGAGCAGCGGCGCGATCAGGTCGGCGAGAAGGTCGACCTGGCTGTCCTTCACGGCGGAGACCGGAATGATCTCTGCCCATGCGAAGCCGAGCTCCTCGCCGAGACGGGAGACGGCGATCAGCTGTTCGGCGAGCTGCTTGGAGTCGACCAGGTCGGTCTTGGTGATGACCGCGATCTTCGGGGTCTTCTTGATCCCCGCGAGCTCCTTGACGATGAACTTGTCACCGGGGCCGAGCTTCTGGTCGGCGGGCAGGCAGAAACCGATGACGTCGACCTCGGCCCAGGTGGTCCGCACGACGTCGTTCAGCCGCTCGCCGAGCAGCGTGCGCGGCTTGTGGAGGCCGGGGGTGTCGACCAGGATCAGCTGTGCGTCCTCGCGGTGCACGATGCCGCGCACCGTGTGGCGGGTCGTCTGGGGCCGGTTGGAGGTGATCGCCACCTTCTGGCCGACCAGAGCGTTCGTAAGGGTGGACTTGCCCGCGTTGGGGCGGCCCACGAAGCAGGCGAAGCCGGCCCGGTGGGGGGCGTTGTTCTCAGCCTGCTGCGCAGCAGCTTCTGGGTTCGGTCGAGCGCTCATGGCGCCCATTGTCCCCGATCCCGGCGGTCCCGCCGCACAGCGGGCGGCCTGCTGCCGTCTCAGGCCCTGCGGATGCGGCTCCGCCGGGCCCGTATCCACATCCCCGTACCGCCGCCGACGATCACCAGCAGGACCGCGGCCATCAGCCAGGGCAGTGCGATGTACCGGGCGGCGGCGGACTCGTGGGTGTCGCGGGCGCTCGCGGTCAGTTTGATCTCGCCCCATTCCAGCTGCGGCGCGTCGGCCCATTGCTCGGTCAGCCGGACCTCCTGGCGGGGCAGCAGCTCGGACGGGATCTTCTTCAGGTCGCGGGCGAGCAGGGTGCGGCCGAAGAGCCCCTGGGCCTTGAGGGCGACCTTGGGGTTGAGGGTGACATTCCCGCGGTTGTGGAGGGTGTACGAGATGACGGCCCGGCTCTCTCCGGTGCCCGGGACGAGCGGCTGGGTGTGCTTGACGGTGACGTCGTCGACGGACAGCGCGGACATCGCCGGTCCGTTCACCCGGAGATAGATCCGGGCGCCGACCGCTTTCCGGATGCCGACGGCGACGGCTCCCCGGTCGGCGGGGTCGATGCGTTCGTCGAGGGCGACGATGGCACCCGGGTGGTCTCCGGGCTCGGCGGTCTCCGGGAGGGTGACGGTGACCGGCACGGTGACGGAGCCGTGCGGTTTCACGGTGACCTTGTCACGGCCGGTCCTCGCCCAGGCGCCGATGGAACGCTGCTTCTCGTCCGGGGAGCGGACGGCGAACCCGCCGTCGCGTTCGGTGTTGTAGGCGTCGGCGGCATACAGCCGGAAGGTCAGCGGCTCGGCGGTCTTGTTGGTGACGGTGACCTTGTCGGTGAGGGTGGTGCCAGGGTCGGCGGAGAGATAGAAGTACGGGCGCTGTCCGTACTTCGTCGTGGCCGGGTAGACGGACCAGCTGCCGTTGTCCGCGGCATGGCCCTCGGGTGCGCCGAACAGCAGCAGAACGGCGGCCAGGAGGAGTACGTACAGCTTGCGCACGGTGCGGAACCCCCAGGGTGCTCGGTATGGACGAGGTGGGCCGGCCGGGTTCGCCGCCCGGCCCACCGGTCGGTCGGGGACCGACGCTCAGGTGAGGGTGAGCGTCAGCACGCCGGAGTACGTGCCGGTCGCGGTGTACGCCGGTACGTCCAGGGCGAGCCGGGCGTCGACGGTGAACTCACCGCCGGTGAACGCTCCGTTCGGGGTGGACGCCAGGGTGGCGCCCGCGCTGCCGACCGAACCCTCGGAACCTGCGGCGCAGGTGCTCGGGCTCCCGGGCTTTGTCGCGCAGGCCGGGGTCCAGCTGAGCGCGGAGGCGCCGATCCTCGCACCACCGGGGCCGCTGAAGTCGGTGATCTTGCCGGTCAGGGACCAGCCCGCGGGACCACCACGGAAGTCCTTGACCGTCACCGTCTGCAGGGAGCCGCGGGAGGCGCCGCCCGTGCCGAAGTCGACCGCCGACATCTCGACGGTGTCGCCGGCCTGGGTCATGGACAGGGTGCCCGCCTTGACGGACGAGGTGAGTCGCTGGCTGTCGCCGGGGATCTCCCCGCCGCCACCGGTGACGGTGTACGCCTGCGGGCCCGCGCCCTTGTCGGCGTCCCAGCCGGAGCCCTCGTACGCGACGATGCCGGTGGTCGCCGGATCGTTGACGGTGAGCTGTCCTGTGAAACCGCCGTGGCTGTCGGCCGTCACCATGATCGTGTCCGCGGTCTGGGTGCCACCGGCCCGGCCCGCCAGGGTGACGTTCGCACCCGCGGTGAACTTCGACCCGGTCACGGTGACCGGGTCGCCCGCCTTGCCGGAGGCCGTACCGAGCTGGATGGCACGCTCGTTGACCTGGCCGCCGCCGTTCGTCGCGATGACCGTCTGGGAGACGGGGGCGGGCGGGTTCGTCACCGTGCAAGGGGTGTCCAGCTCCATGATGTAGCTGGTGTGGATGTTGTAGTCGCCGGGTGAGAGCGTGATCTCACCGGGTGCGGTGACCGTGAAGGCGCCCGTCATGGAGAAGGACGGGAAGCTGCCCTTGCCGGGTACGGGGTCGTTCTTCTTGGGACCGGCGACGGTGACGCTGCCGCTCTGGGCGCCGCCGACGGTGACCTTGCCGGTCGGCGTCATGATGTCGGCGGGCAGGGCCAGATCGACCGGGTTGCTCGCGGCCGGCTTGACCACGGTGTACGTGATGTTGACCGTGTCGCCCACCTTCGGGGCGGCGTTGTCGACGCTGATCTGCGCCGTCGTCGTCCCGTCGATCGGCGGAATGCCCGCCATGGCCGGCGGGATGCAGTGCGTCGGGAAGTCCACCGCGACGGAGGCCGTCGCCAGGGCCTGCGCGGGGCCTGCGAGTCCTCCTCCCCCGGCGACGACGAGCGCGGTGACGCCGAGCGCGGCGGCCCAGCGGCGCCTGCGGTCCGGGTGTCTTCGGGTGGCGGATCTATGAATGGTCGGATGCGTGGTCGGACGCATGGAGCCCCCTCCTGCGGGACGCGGCGCAGAGGCTCTTCTGCGCCGGCAGGGGGCCATTGATGACGTCGGCCGAAAAGAAGTCAATGGCAGCGAAATGCCATGACTGATGGGCCATCAGATACTGTCAAGATCCCTGCTCCCAGGGATCCTGACGACATCCGAGGTCAGCCTGCCGTCACACTGACGCGCACCGCGCCGTCCGGTCCGGCCAGCAGCACCGGGGTCTGCGGCCCGCCGAGGTCCCGCACCGCCGCGCGGTCCGCGTCCGACGGGGTCTCCGCCTCGGAGACGATCGCGGCCGCCTCCAGAGAAGTGGCGCCGCTGGCCACCGCCATCGCGACGGCGGTCTGCAGGGCGCTCAGCTTCAGCGACTCCAGCTGTACGGTGCCCGCGACGTACGTCCGTCCGGTCTCGTCCCGTACGGCCGCGCCTTCCGGCACACCGTTGCGGACGCGGGCGCTGCGCGCCAGCGTGACGATCTTGCGGTCCTCGGGGCCGAGGTCGGTGCTCTCAGTCATGTGCCGAGCATACGAAGCGGACGGCCGGGACCGGCACGCGGGCGGTCACCCGGCACATCGAGCCGCGGCGGCCCTCAGGGGCGGCGGGCCTCCGCCGCGCGTGACGGGCCGCGGCCGGCCCCCGCGGCGGTGGAGGGGCGGGTCCGGAGCGGCGCCCCGGACCCGGTCCCGCTCTACCCCCGGTCCAGCCGCAGCCGCTCCGCCCGCGGCAACCCCGCCACCACCAAGTCGTACGAGTCCTCGATCAGCTCCCGCAGCAGCCGCCCCGGCACCCCCGACACCGTCACCGTGTTCCAGTGCCGTTTGTTCATGTGCCACCCCGGGGCGATCGCCGCGTGCTCCTCCCTCAGCCGCACCGCGTCATCCGGATCGCACTTCAGGTTGACCGTGAGCGGCCGTGCGTCCAGCGCGCTGAGCGCGAACATCTTGCCGAGCACCTTGAAGACCGACGTCTCCGGTCCGAACGGAAACTCCTCGACGCTCGCGTTGAACGCCAGGCAGAACGCCCTCAACTCCTGCGGGGTCATTCCGCTGCTGCCTCCTCCGGCGCCACCGGCTCCACCAGTACCGTGACGATCTTGTTCCGGCGCCCTGCCGGGGACTCCGCGGTCAGCCGCAGCCGACGCCCGTCGGGCAGATCGACGACTGAGGAAGCCCCGGCGATCGGCACCCGGCCGAGCGCCTTCGCCAGGAGTCCGCCGACCGTCTCCACGTCCTCGTCGTCGAAGGCGTCGACCCCGAACAGCTCGCCCAGGTCGCCGATGTCGAGCCGGGCGGTCACCCGGAAGCAGCCGTTCTCCAACTCCTGGACGGGCGGGAGCTCACGGTCGTACTCGTCGGTGATCTCACCGACGATCTCCTCCAGGATGTCCTCGATCGTGACGATGCCCGCCGTGCCGCCGTACTCGTCGATGACGACGGCGACGTGGCTGCGTTCCTGCTGCATCTCGCGCAGCAGATCACCGGCGTTCTTGGTGTCCGGCACGAACGCCGCGGGACGCATCGCCGTGGAGACCGGATCGGCCTCCGACTCCCGGTTGATGTGCGTCTTGCGGACCAGGTCCTTGAGGTAGACGATCCCGACGACGTCGTCCTCGTTCTCCCCGGTGACCGGGATCCGGGAGAACCCGGAGCGCAGGGCCAGGGTCAGCGCCTGCCGGATCGTCTTGTACCGCTCGATGCAGACCAGGTCCGTCCGCGGCACCATCACCTCGCGCACCAGCGTGTCGCCGAGCTCGAAGACGGAGTGCACCATGCGCCGCTCCTCGTCCTCGATCAGCGACTCCTGCTCGGCGAGGTCGACCATCGCCCGCAGTTCCGCCTCGCTGGCGAACGGACCCTTGCGGAACCCCTTGCCGGGGGTGAGCGCGTTGCCGAGGAGGATCAGCAGCTGCGGGATCGGGCCCATGATCCTGGCGAGCGGCAGCAGCACGTACGCCGCGGCCGTCGCCGTGTTCAGCGGGTGCTGCCGCCCGATGGTGCGCGGCGAGACGCCGATGGCGACGTACGACACGAGGACCATCACGCCCATCGCGACGGCCAGCGCCTCCCAGGTCTCCGGGAACTCCTTCAGGCAGACGTAGGTGACGAGCACACCGGCCGACGTCTCACAGGCGACCCGCACGAGCAGGGCGACATTGAGATAGCGGGTCGGGTCGGCCGCGACCTGTTCCAGCTTGTCGCTGCCACGCCGCCCGGAGCGCACCGCCTCAGCCGCCCGGAAGCTCGACGTGCGGGCGATGCCCGCCTCGGCACAGGCCGCCAGCCAGCCGAACACGACCAGCAGAACGGCACCCAGGACGAGAGGGACGCTCACGAGACGGTGGGGGCGGGCGAAGGACCGGTCAGGCCGTGCTCGGCACGCCAGCCGTCCACGATCGCCGCCTGGAGACCGAACATCTCGGCCTTCTCGTCCGGCTCCTCGTGGTCGTACCCCAGCAGATGCAGCACCCCGTGGACGGTGAGGAGCTGGAGCTCCTCGTCCATGGAATGCCGGGTCTCCGCGTCCTCGCCCTGCTTCTTCGCGACCTCCGGGCAGAGCACGATGTCACCGAGGAGCCCCTGCGGGGGCTCCTCGTCGTCCTTCGACGGCGGACGCAGTTCGTCCATCGGGAAGGACATGACATCCGTCGGACCCGGCAGGTCCATCCACTGGATGTGGAGCTGCTCCATGGCGTCGGTGTCCACCACGATCACCGAGAGTTCGGAAAGCGGGTGGATCCGCATCCGTGCGAGCGCATAGCGGGCGATATCGAGGATCGCCTGCTCGTCGACCTCGGTTCCGGACTCGTTGTTGACGTCGATCGACATGGTGCGCTGCGACTACTTCCGTTTGTGGCTGTCTCGGTTGTCGTACTTCTCGTACGCGTCGACGATACGGCCGACGAGCTTGTGCCGGACGACATCCTGGGAGGTGAGCCGGGAGAAATGCACGTCCTGCACGCCGTCCAGGATCTCCTGGACCTGACGCAGACCGCTCTTGGTCCCGTTCGGCAGGTCGACCTGGGTGACGTCACCGGTGACGACGATCTTCGAGTCGAAACCGAGCCGCGTCAGGAACATCTTCATCTGCTCCGCGCTGCTGTTCTGCGCCTCGTCGAGAATGATGAACGCGTCATTGAGCGTCCTTCCGCGCATGTACGCCAGTGGCGCCACCTCGATCGTGCCCGCCGCCATCAGCCGCGGGATCGAGTCGGGGTCGAGCATGTCGTGCAGCGCGTCGTAGAGCGGGCGCAGATACGGGTCGATCTTGTCGAAGAGCGTGCCGGGCAGGAACCCGAGCCGCTCCCCCGCCTCGACGGCGGGCCTGGTCAGAATGATCCGGCTGACCTGCTTGGACTGCAGGGCCTGGACCGCCTTCGCCATGGCCAGATACGTCTTGCCGGTACCGGCGGGTCCGATACCGAAGACGATCGTGTGCTTGTCGATGGCGTCGACGTAGCGCTTCTGGTTGAGCGTCTTGGGGCGGATCGTGCGACCGCGATTGGAGAGGATGTTCTGCGTGAGCACCTCTGCGGGCGTCTCGCCCTGCGGCTCCCCCTGCCCGTTGCCGCTCGCCCGGAGCATGGCGATCGAGCGTTCCACTGCGTCCTCCGTCATCGGCTGCCCGGTGCGGAGCACGAGCATCATCTCGTCGAACAAGCGCTGAATCAGGGCGACATCGGCTGCGTCACCCGTGGCTCGGATTTCGTTGCCCCGGACATGAATATCGGCCGCCGGGAACGCCGTTTCGATCACGCGCAGCAGCGAGTCGCCCGACCCCAGGAGCATCACCATGGGGTGTGCAGCCGGAATCATGATCTGGGCACGCGCCTGCGGCTGTGTGGGTGTCTGAGTCATGGGCCGGCCCTCGGGCCTGCACATACCTCCCGTTGCAGGGTTCTCGCCGCTCGACAACCTCTCGACTACCAAGCCTACGACTCCACACGGACAACACCGAGCGCTTTTTCGCACATGGTGCGAACATCTGTGCCCGCGTCACGCGGGGTGGCGGAAGCCGATCGTCGGTACGGCCCGGCGCAGCGGCCACGGCCGGGCGGCGGCGGGAAGCAGATGCTCCAGGAACGCGTACCGCTGGAGGGCCGCCGGATCCTGCCCGTCACAGGTGCGGACCCGCTGCCACCAGGCGGCGATCTCCGCCCAGCCCGGCGCCGACAGGGACCCGCCGAACTCCTGGACGGAGAGCGCCGCGGTCAGTCCGGCGAAGGCCAGCCGGTCGGCCAGCGGCCAGTCCGCCAGGGTGCCGGTGACGAATCCGGCGACGAAGACATCGCCCGCGCCGGTCGGGTCGAGGGCCTCGACCTCGATCGCGGGCACCTCGGCGGTGACACCGGTCGCCGCGTCCACCGCGTAGGCGCCCTCCGAGCCCAGCGTGACGACGGCGAGCGGCACCCGTTCGGCGAGGGCGCGGGCGGCGGCACGGGGGCAGTCGGTACGGGTGTAGCGCATCGCCTCCTCCGCGTTGGGCAGGAACGCCTGGCAGTGCTGCAGGTCGGGCAGTGCGTCCAGGTCCCAGCAGCCGGTTTCGTCCCAGCCGACGTCGGCGAAGATCCGGGCGCCGTGCCGGGCCGCGGCGGCGACCCACGGCTCGCTGCGGCCGGGGGTCAGCGAGGCGACGGCGGCTCGGGCGCGCGGCGGGCAGCGCGGGAAGGCCCGGTCCGCGCGCGAGGGGGCGGCGGGGGGCGGGGCCTCGTGTCCGTGCGAGACCATCGTCCGCTCGCCCTCGTACGCCATGGAGACGGTCACCGGCGAGTGCCAGCCGGGGACGGTGTGCGACATCGAGAGGTCGATTCCCTCGCCCTGTTCGAGGGCGTCCCAGCAGTACTCCCCGTAGTGGTCGTCGCCGAACGCGGCAGCGAGCGAGGTGTGCAGTCCGAGCCGGGCCAGCGCGGTGGCCATGTTGGCGACGCCGCCGGGGCTGGAGCCCATACCGCGGGCCCAGGACTCGGTGCCTCGGACCGGGGCGCTGTCCAGGCCGGTGAAGACGATGTCGAGGAAGACCGTGCCGGTGAGGAACACATCGCAGTCCGGGTCCTGCGGGGCACGCAGCCCGTCCAGCGGGTCGATGCCCGGATTGTCTGTGCTCACCTTGCACTCCCCGGTCGTGGCAGATCCGGCCAGTGTGCCCGATTCACCCCGGCATCCGGGGTGGGTCCGCGCCGTCGCGCCGGACGGGCGTGAGCCGGACCGGCACCTGACGCGCCCCGGGTCCGCGCACACCAACACTGACCTGCGCAAATATGCGCTGCTACCCGCTTCGTAAGGTAGCAAACACCCGTGTGGCCCAGATCACTCAGGGGCGCCTTTCGGTCGACTGTGCGCACTTGATACAAATTGGCCCGCACGCACCGTCGCCGATCGATACCGACGAGTGCCACGCCCCCCTGCTGCACCCCTCCCCGCCTTCCCTGCCTCCTTCGGCATGTCTTCAGGAACGCCCATGTCCCCGCGCCCTCGCGCCGCGTGGCCCCTGGTCGCCGTGTTCACCGCCGGTTACCTCGCCGCCTATCTGCTCCCCACCATCGTCGGCCGGCTCTCCACCTATCTGGGCCTCAGCGCGGCCCAGGCGGGTCTGGTCGGCAGCGCGCTCCTGCTGAGTTCGGCCACCGCCGGATTCACACTGGCGGGCCGGGTCGAGCGGTACGGGTCGCGGAGACCGGCGCGGGCCGGACTGGCGCTGGCCGTGGTGGGCTACGGGTGCGCCGCGCTGGCCGGTTCCGTGCCCCTCGTGGTCATGGGCGCGATGATCGGCGGGCTCGGCTCGGGTACGGCGACGGCAGTGGCCGCGGCCGGTATCGCCACGCAGCGCGACCCGCACCGGACCTCGTCCCTGGGCCTGCTGAGCGTCTCCGCGACCGCGGGCGCCCTCTATCTGACGATCCCTCACCTGGGTGGCGGCCACCGGCTGCCGTTCGCCTCGATCGCCCTGGTCGCCCTGCTCGTCTGGCCCGCCACCGCGCGGCTCGGCGGCTCGACGCCCACCGGTTCGACGGCACCGGTGGGCGGCCGGCTGCCGCACCGCCGCTCCGGTCTGGTGCTGGCGGGCGGCATGCTCGTCTGGTCGATGGCGCAGAACGCCCTGTGGGGGGTCAGCAGCCGGATCGGCGTGTCCCAGGCCGGGCTCTCCGAGGTCACCATCGGCGCGGTGTTCGCCGCCGCGCTCGGCGCCGGCCTGCTCGGCGTGATGGGCGCCGGAGTGCTGGGCGCCAGACTCGGCCGGGCCGTCCCGATCGGTCTCGGGACCGTGATCATCGCGGGCAGCATCGTGCTCAGCTCGTCGGCCGCCGGGCTCGGCTCGTTCGCCACCGGCGAGATCACGTGGAACACCGTCTACCCGGTGGTCCTGTCGTATCTGATCGGTCTGGCCGCGTCACTGGATGTACGGGGCCGCTGGGCGGTCCTCGCGGGCTCCGCGTCGTCCGTCGGCGTGGCCTGCGGCCCGGTCCTCGGCAGTGTGCTGTCCGAGACGGCCGGCTACCCGGTGATGGGCCTGATCCTGGGCGCCATGACCCTGCTGGTCGCCGCCCCGGTCACGGCCGTCGCGCTGCACACCGGCGGCCGTCCGCTGGTGCCCGGCTCCGTCCGCCGCCGGGGCGGCGCCCCCGCGGCGCTGCTCGCCGCGACCACCGGCACGCTGCCCGGCGCGGTGCCCAGGATGGGCGCGCCCGAACAGGCCGTCACGGAAATCAGCATGCCTGCGCTGCGCCGCAGGCGCCTCGGCAGGAACGCGTTCCGGACAGCCGGTCCGTCGGGCGCGGACGGTCAGAGCCTGCCGGGTGGCCTCTGATCGGGCGGCCACGCCCTGGCAGGCTCTCAGTCGAACGCGTACGCCTCGACCTCCGACAGATAGCGCGACCTGCGCTCCTCGTCGTGGTCGAGGAAGGCCGCCTCGAAGGAGTTCCGGGCCAGGGTGCGCAGCTGCTCACGCTCCAGCCCGAGCGCCTCGTGGACGGCATGGAAGGTGTCTCCGACGTATCCGCCGAAGTACGCGGGGTCGTCGGAGTTCACCGTGCAGAGCAGCCCGGCGTCCAGCATCGCCCGCAGCGGGTGCTGCTCCAGGGTGTCGACGGCGCGCAGCCGTACGTTGGACAGCGGGCAGAGGGTGAGCGGCACCCGGTCGGCTGCGAGCCGCTTCACCAGGCCCGGGTCCTCCATGCAGCGCAGACCGTGGTCGATGCGTTCGACCCCGAGGACGTCGAGCGCCTCCCGGATGTACTCCGGCGGACCCTCCTCCCCGGCGTGTGCGACCTTCCGCAGCCCGAGCGCCCCGGCCGCCTCGTACACCTCACGGAACTTCGCGGGCGGATGCCCGACCTCCGCCGAGTCCAGGCCGACGGCGCTGATCCGGTGCAGGTACGGCTTCGCGGCGTCGAGGGTCTCCAGGGCCGATTCGGCGGACTGGTCGCGCAGGAAGCACATGATCAGCTGGGTGGAGATGCCATGGGTCTCCTCGCTGCGGTCGAGCGCCCGGCCGAGTCCTTCGACGACGGTGCCGATCGGGATGCCTCGGGCGGTGTGCGCCTGCGGGTCGAAGAAGATCTCCGCGTGGCGGACGCCCTGGGCGGCCGCGCGGGTGAGGTAGGCGTCGGCGAGCTGCTCGAAGTCCTCCTCGGTGCGCAGGACGGCCATCAGCGCGTAATAGAGGTCCAGGAAGGACTGCAGGTCGTCGAAGAGGTAGGCGGTGCGCAGCTCTTCGGTGTTCGCGTAGGGCAGCTCCACGCCATTGCGTTCGGCGAGGGCGAAGGCCAGCTCGGGTTCGAGGGTTCCTTCGATGTGGAGGTGGAGTTCTGCCTTGGGGAGATGCACGGATTGCTCGCTCATTCTTGCTGCTGTTGATGCCGACTCGGGACGGGAACGCTGATCAGGTCCTGGGCGATGGTCAGTTCGCCCTCGAACCCGGCGGCGCGGGCCTGGGAGGCGAAGACACCCGGATCTCCGTACCGCTGCGAGAAGTGCGTCAGCACGAGATGCCGTACGCCCGCCTGGCGGGCCACCCGGGCCGCCTGTCCGGCGGTGAGATGACCGTGGTCGACGGCGAGCCGTTCGTCCTCGTCGAGGAAGGTCGACTCGATGACCAGCAGGTCGCACCCTTCGGCAAGCGTGTACACGCCGTCGCAGAGCCGCGTGTCCATGATGAACGCGAAGCGCTGGCCGCGCCTGCGCTCGGAGACCTCGTCGAGGCCGACGCCGCCCAGCGAGCCCTCGCGCTGGATCCGCCCGACGTCCGGCCCGGTGATCCCGTGCTCGGCGAGCCGGTCGGGCAGCATGCGCTGCCGGTCGGGCTCGACGAGGCGGTAGCCGTACGACTCGACGGGGTGGGAGAGCCGGTGGGCGTGCAGGGTGTACGCGCCGGTCTCGGCGAGGACCCCGTCGGCTGTGACCGGGGCCTCGGTCAGCTCGACGGATTCGTGGTAGGCGGTCGCGTACCGCAGCCGCTCGAAGAAGCGCTGCCCGCTCGCCGGGTAGTGCGCGCTCACAGGGTGCGGGACCTGGTCGAGATTGATGCGCTGGATCACCCCGGCAAGGCCGAGGGAATGGTCGCCGTGGAAGTGCGTGACGCAGATCCGGTTGATGTCGTGCGCGGCGACTCCGGCGCGCAGCATCTGGCGCTGGGTGCCCTCGCCGGGGTCGAAGAGGATGCCCTCGCCGTCCCAGCGCAGCAGATAGCCGTTGTGGTTGCGGTGCCGGGTGGGGACCTGGCTGGCGGTGCCGAGGACGACGAGTTCGCGTACGGACATGGGTGCGGCCTGCGATTCGGGGGATTCGGCGTTATCCGGGCGGCCACTGCATTCCGCGGCCGCCCAGGACGTGGGCATGCGCGTGGAAGACGGTCTGCCCGGCACCGGTGCCGGTGTTGAAGACGACCCGGTAACCGGTGTCGGTGATCTTCTCGTCGGCGGCGACGTTCGCGGCCTCGAGCAGTATGTCGGCGGCGATCTGCGGCTCGGCAGCGGCAAGGGTGGCGGCGTCGCGGTGGTGGACGCGGGGGATGACGAGGATGTGGGTGGGGGCCTGGGGGTTGATGTCGCGGAAGGCGACGGTCGTCTCGGTCTCGCGGACGATGGTTGCCGGGACGTCTCCCGAGACGATCTTGCAGAACAGGCAGTCGGGCTGCGGTTCTCCCGCCATGGCCGGGCTCCTCGGTCGCGTGGTTGATCCGTACACGGGCATGCTATCGGGCGCGGTTGCCCGGCTCCCGAAACCGGGGGCGGAGCCCCGGTCCCGGGAACGGGCGGGCAGGGGAACGAGGGCCTATCTTCCGGATCAGGCCGGATCCGGAAGAAAGGCCCCGGCCCCCTATCCCGGCAGACCCGGTGCCGACTTCGCCGGGCTCTGCGCGAGTCCGTCCAGCGCGATCCGGATCGCGGCGTCCAGCTGCGGATCCCGTCCCGCCGCATGGTCCTGCGGCGCCATCACGACCTCCACATCCGGGTCCACCCCGTGGTTCTCCACGCCCCAGCCGTACCCCTCAAGCCAGAACGCGTACTTGGGCTGCGTGACCAGCGTGCCGTCGACGAGCCGGTACCGGCTGTCGATGCCGACCACGCCGCCCCACGTCCGCGTACCGACCACCGGCCCGATCCCGAGCGCCTTGATCGCCGCGTTCACGATGTCGCCGTCCGAGCCGGAGAACTCGTTCGCCACGGCCACCACCGGACCGCGCGGCGCGTCCCCGGGGTAGCTGTACGGCTGCATGCCGCGCGGCAGGTCCCAGCCGACGATGCGGCGGGCCAGCTTCTCCACGACCAGCTGCGACGTGTGACCGCCGCGGTTCTCCCGTACGTCCACCACCAGCCCCTCACGGGCCACTTCGACCCGCAGGTCCCGGTGGAGCTGCGCCCAGCCGGAGCCGACCATGTCGGGGACGTGGAGGTAGCCCAGGCGTCCGCCGGACTGCTCGTGCACGTACGCCCGCCGGTCCGCCACCCACGCGTGGTACCGCAGCGCCTCCTCGTCCGCGGTCGGCACGACGACGACATGCCGCAGGTTGCCGCCGTCCACCGGCGAGACGGTCAGCTCGACCGGCTTGCCCGCCGAACCGGTGAGCAACGGCCCGGGCCCGGTCAGGGAGTCGATCTCCTGACCGTCGACGGCGAGGATCGCGTCCCCGGCGCGGACCGCGACGCCGGGCGCGGCGAGCGGCGAACGGGCCGCCGGGTCGGACGTCTCGGACGGCAGGATCCGGTCGATACGCCAATGGCCTTCGTCCGTGCGGGAGATGTCGGCCCCGAGCAGCCCCTGCCGGCTCGCGTCGTCGTTCCGGCCGCCCGGCGGCGTCACATACGCGTGCGAGGTGCCGAGCTCCCCCTGCACCTCCCAGAGCAGGTCGACGAGGTCGTCATGGGTGGCGACGCGCGCCAGCACCGGCCGGTAGCGGTCGAGGACGCCGTCCCAGTCGACGCCGCCCATGTCGGGCCGCCAGAAGTTGTCGCGCATGATGCGGCCGGCCTCGTCGTACATCTGGCGCCATTCGGCGGCCGGTTCGACGGTCCGGCGGATCCGGGAGAGGTCGACGGTGACACTGTTGTCGCTGCCGCCGTCGTGGTCGTCGTCGGAGCCCGCCGGGACACGGCTGTCGGCGGGTACGACGCGCAGCTTGCCCCGGGTGTGCAGGACCAGCCGCTTGCCGTCGCCGCTCACGGCGAACCGGCTGACGTCGGAGGCGAGTTCGTCGCTGTGCAGCCTCTCCAGGTCGTACCGCTCCAGGACGGTCTCCGGCCCCTGGGAGTCCGGCGTCGCCCCTGCCGTGCCGAGCACGCCCGTCACCGGGTGCCGCAGCCACAGCAGTCCGTCCTTCGCCGCGCGCAGCGAGGAGTAGCGGGCGGCCTCGACGGGCAGCGGCACGATCCGGTCGGCAAGCCCGTCGAGGTCGATCCGGGTGACGGGCAGCGCGGTGGGGTTGTCCTGGTCGCCGTCGCCGGAGCTCTTCTCCTTCTCGGTCGGGCGGCCGTGGCGCTGCGGCCCGAACGGGGAGGGCGTGGTGGCGGCGAGCGTCAGCAGGTGCGGGCGGCAGGCGCCGACGAAGGCCAGGTCGAAGACGTGCGCGTCGTAGACCGGGTCGAAGGTCCGCTCGGAGAGGAAGGCGAGGTGCTTGCCGTCGACGGTGAACGCGGGGGCGTAGTCCCGGAAGCGGAGCGGCGTGGCCTCGGCGACCGACAGATCGGCGAGGTGCGCGAGCTTGAGCTGGCGCAGCGGCCCGGGCCCGGGGTGGGACCAGGCGAGCCAAGCCGAGTCCGGCGAGAAGACGAGTCCGGAGGCGTCGCCGTGTTCGCTGCGGTCGACCTCGTGGACCTCGCCGCTCTCCCGCTCGACGATCAGGATCCTGCCGTCGTGCGAGGCGACGGCGAACCGGCTGCCGTCGGCGGCCGCCGCCAGGTCGAGCACCCTGCCGAGCCGGCCGGCGGCCAGTCGGCGCGGTGCGGTGCCCGGAGCCGTTCCGGTGGAGGGTGCGCACTCCAGGGCGTCGTCGCCCTCGGCGTCGGTGACCCAGACGACGTGCTGATCGCCGTCGGCCTGGAAGGTACGGGGCAGTCTGGCCCGCACCCCGGGTTCGACGGCCAGCGCGCGGGCCGGGCCCTCGCGGTGGGTGACCCAGTGGACGGCGCCGCGCGTCCCGACGGCACTGCCGCGGCCGGTACGGTCCGGGGACGCCGAGTCGAGGTAGCTCCCGGCGTGCACGGAGTGCGGCTGGAGGTCGGCACGCTGGCCGCCGAGGCGGATGTCGAGACGCCGGGGTCCGGCGCCTTCCAGGTCGTCGAGCAGCCACAGCTCACCGGCCGAGGCGTAGCTGACGCGGGTGCCGTCGGTCGTCGCGTGGCGGGCGTAGAAGCCCTCGGCCTCGGTGTGCCGACGCAGGTCGGAGCCGTCGGGGAGCGAGGAGTAGAGCGCGCCGACGCCTTCATGGTCGGAGAGGAAGGCGAGACGGTCGCCGACCCACATCGGGCATTCGATGTTGCCGTCGAGGCCCTCGTGGATCCGTACGAAGTCCGCGACGCCGTCCGGCCCCTGGCCTTCCGCGGGTGCTTGTGCGAGCCACAACTTGCCCGCCGTGCCGCCCCGGTAGCGCTTCCAGGTGGCGGCCTCGCGCCCCATGGTGGCGGAGAGCAGCAGGACCCGTCCGCCGGGTCCGTACGCGAGGGAGCCGACCGGTCCGTACGGGAGGGTCCGCGCGGGCCCGCCGTCGACCGGGACGGCCCGGGCCCAGCTGCGGCGCAGCGACACCTGCCCCTGGGTGCTGGTGACCAGGACGTCCCCCTCGGGGGTCCAGCCGCGCACGGTGGTCCGCGCGTCGCCCCAGTAGGTCAGCCGCTTCGAAGGGCCGCCGTCGACGGGGGCGAGGTGCACCTCGGGGGCGCCGTCCCGGGTGGATGTCCAGGCGACGTGGGTGCCGTCGGGCGATATGTGTGGCTGGCCGACGGGCCGGTTGTCGGCGCTGACCCGCCAGGCCCGGCCACCGTCGAGCGGCGCCAGCCAGACATCGTCCTCGGCGGTGAAGGCGATCAAGTCGCCCTGGACATGGGGGTACCTGAGATAGGCAGGCTGTGTCACATCGATCACCCTAGGCTGCGGTCGTGCTCCGGGGAACGGAGTTGGCCGGAGTCCGCCCCCGCCGTCGTGTCGGACCCACTCACTTGCCCTGCGGATATCCGGTCACCGTGACGGTCACCGTGACGGTCGGCCGGACGCGGCCGCCACCACCGCCGTTTCCACCGCCTGTCGGCGGTGTCACGCCGGTCGAGGGGGCGGCGTGACAGTTGCCGAGTACATCGGCCCGCAGGACGGTCCTGCCGCCGACCTTCCCGGTCAAGTCCCCCCGGACACAGAGCCCGCTGACCTCCTTCGTGACCTTGCCGACGAGTGTGACGTCCTTGCCGTCCGCGGTCCGGCCGCGGCAGTCGACGTGCGCCACCTGCCGCGCGGACGCGGAGCGCGAGGTCGAGGACGGCGTCTTACCGCCGCCCTCGACCTCGGCCGTGCAGTTCAGCCACTGCACATCGACCCCTTTGCGCTCCAGCGCCCCGGTGCCGGTCCGGTCGGCGGTCAGGGCGACGGACGCGGAGTTCAGCCCGTCGATCGGCTCGCAGGCGACGGCCCCCGCAACGGCCGCACCGACGAGGCACAGTACGGCCGGAATGCGATGGGCCCGGCCGCGACCCCATGAACTCGATGCCCTCAATGTCCCCATACGTGGCAGGGTCCCACCACTCGCCCGCGGTGCGGTAGACCGCTTGCAGCCACACCGGACGTGTTGTATACGGCGGTTACGCCCAGCGGCCGGTGCGCCCCAGCAACAGTGCCGTCGCCGCGGTGCCCGCCGTCGAGGTGCGCAGGACGCTCCGGCCGAGCCGGCAGGTCCGGGCGCCCGCCTCGGCGAAGGCCGCCAGCTCCTCGGGCGACACACCGCCCTCGGGGCCCACGACCAGGACGATCTCGCCCCCTGCGGGCAGTCCGACGGTGGCCAGCGGCTCGCTGTCGTACCCCCGGTCCTCGTGCAGGACGGCCGCGAAGTCGGCTGTGGCCAGAAGTGCGGCAACCTGTTTGGTCGTCAGTGCGTCCGTCACCTCCGGGAAACGCACCCGGCGCGACTGCTTGCCCGCCTCGCGGGCCGTGTTCCGCCACTTCGCGAGGGCCTTGAGACCGCGGTCGCCCTTCCACTGGGTGATGCAGCGCGAAGCCTGCCACGGCACGATCGCGTCGACGCCCGTCTCCGTCATCGTCTCGACGGCGACCTCGCCGCGGTCACCCTTGGGGAGCGCCTGGACCACGGTGATGCGGGGTGTGGGACGGGGCTCCTCGTGGACCGTGCAGAGGTCCGTCACCACCAGCCGGTCCTTGCCCTCGGCGGCCCGCACGACCCCTTCCGTCCACCGGCCGTGCCCGTCCGTCAGCACGACGTCCTCACCGGCCCGCAGGCGCTTGACCGAAACGGCGTGCCGCCCCTCGGGACCGTCCAGGACGAACTCGGGCCCGGCGGGGACCTGTTCGACGACGAAGACCGGTGCGGTCACTGCGTGCTCCTTGTGCTCGGTGCCGCGTGCGCGGCGTCCAGTTCTTCGGCGAGCAGCCCGACCAGCCGGCCGGCCGGCAACTCGCGTGCCATGCGGTGGCCCTGGCCCGCCCACAGGGCCATGCCCTGCGCGTCCCCGGCCCTGGCCGCGGCCTTGCGCAGCCCGCTGGTGACATGGTGCACCTGCGGGTAGGCGGCGGGGGTGTACGGGCCGTGCTCGCGCACGAAGCGGTTGACGAGGCCGCGGGCGGGGCGTCCGGAGAACGCCCGGGTCAGGGCCGTCCGTGCGAACAGCGGGTTGGTCAGCGCCTGCTTGTGCAGCAGATGGGCGCCGGACTCGGGGCAGACCAGGAATGCCGTGCCGAGCTGCGCCGCCTCCGCGCCCGCCGCGACGACCGCCGCGATCTGGGAGCCGCGCATGATGCCGCCGGACGCGATGAGCGGCAGCTGGACGGTCTCACGGACCAGGGCCACCAGGGAGAGCAGCCCGATGCCGGCGTCGTCGGCCTGCGGGTCGTCGCGGTGGGTGCACCGATGGCCGCCCGCCTCGACGCCCTGGACACAGATCGCGTTGGCGCCCGCCCACTCGGCGGCCTGGGCCTCCTCGGGCGAGGTGACCGTCACGACGGTGTACGTGCCGACTCCGGCGAGCGCGTCGAGGGCGCCGCGGGTGGGGCAGCCGAACGTGAAGGAGACCACCGGAACGGGGTCCTCCAGGAGAATCGCGAGCTTGGCCTCGTAGCCGTCGTCACCACTGGAGTCCGGGTCGCCGAGCGGGGTCTCGTACCAGGCGGCCTCACCGGCGAGCTGGTGCATGTACACCTCGACGGCGCTCGGGTCGGCGAGGTTCGGCTGCGGCATGAAGAGGTTGACGCCGAACGGCTGACCGGTCATTCCGCGCAGCTGTTTGATCTCGTTGTACATGCCGTCCGCCGTCTTGTACCCGGCGGCCAGGAAGCCGAGCCCACCGGCTTCGGCAACGGCCGACACGAGCTGCGGACAGGACACACCGCCCGCCATGGGGGCCTGCACGATCGGATACCGGCAGAGATCGGTCAACGCGGATGACATGACCGCATCGTGTCACGTCCGGTGCACCCTGCCGAATCAGCCACTGTATGGCCGGAGCGGTATACGCGGAACGCCGTAGCGCCCGCCGGTCCGGGGACGGGCGGGCGCTACGGCGCAAGGGAACAGCGGGGTGCGGACGGTCCTCAGCGGCCGTTGAACGCATCCTTCAGGCGGGAGAAGAGTCCCTGTTGCCCTGGCTGGAACTGACCGGTGGGCCGCTCCTCGCCACGCAGCTTCGCGAGCTCCCGCAGCAGTCGCTCCTGCTCCGGGTCCAGCTTCGACGGGGTCGTCACCTCGACGTGCACGATCAGGTCGCCGCGCCCGCCGCCCCGCAGATGCGTGATGCCGCGGCCGTGCAGCGGGACCGACTGGCCGGACTGGGTGCCCGGCCGGATGTCGACCTCCTCCAGGCCGTCGAGCGTCTCCAGCGGCACCTTCGTGCCGAGCGCGCCCGCCGTCATGGGGATGGTGACCGTGCAGTGCATGTCGTCGCCGCGGCGCTGGAACACCGGGTGCGGCAGCTCATGGATCTCGACGTACAGGTCGCCGGCCGGGCCGCCGCCGGGGCCGACCTCGCCCTCGCCCGCGAGCTGGATGCGGGTGCCGTTGTCGACACCGGCGGGGATCTTCACGGTGAGCGTGCGCCGCGAACGGATACGGCCGTCACCGGCGCACTCCGGGCACGGGGTCGGAACGACCGTACCGAAGCCCTGGCACTGCGGGCAGGGCCGCGAGGTCATGACCTGGCCGAGGAACGACCGGGTGACCTGGGAGACCTCGCCGCGGCCGCGGCACATGTCACAGGTCTGGGCGGAGGTGCCGGGTGCGGCGCCCTCGCCGCTGCAGGTCGTACAGACGACGGCCGTGTCGACCTGGATGTCCTTCGTGGTACCGAATGCCGCCTCGGCGAGATCGATCTCCAGCCGGATCATCGCGTCCTGGCCGCGCCGGGTGCGCGACCGCGGTCCGCGCTGCGACGCCGTGCCGAAGAACGCGTCCATGATGTCGGAGAAGTTGCCGAAGCCACCCTGTCCGAATCCGCCCGCGCCACCGCCGCCGGAGGCGGACAGCGGGTCGCCGCCGAGGTCGTAGACCTGCTTCTTCTGCGGGTCCGACAACACCTCGTAGGCGGCGTTGATCTCCTTGAACCGCTCCTGGGTCTTCGGATCGGGGTTGACGTCCGGATGCAGCTCGCGTGCGAGCCGCCGGAAGGCCTTCTTGATCTCGTCCTGAGAGGCGTCGCGGCGCACACCGAGAACGGCGTAGTAGTCGGTGGCCACTTACGACTCCGCCAGGATCTGTCCGACGTAACGTGCCACTGCGCGTACCGCTCCCATCGTTCCGGGGTAGTCCATGCGGGTCGGTCCGACCACGCCGAGTTTGGCGACAGCCTCGTCGCCCGAACCGTAGCCGACCGCGACGACGGACGTGGAGTTGAGCCCCTCGTGGGCGTTCTCGTGCCCGATACGTACGGTCATGCCCGAGTCCTTGGCCTCGCCGAGCAGCTTCAGCAGCACGACCTGCTCCTCCAGCGCCTCCAGCACCGGCCGGATCATCAGAGGGAAGTCGTGCCCGAAGCGGGTGAGGTTGGAGGTGCCGCCGATCATCAGCCGCTCCTCCGTCTCCTCGACGAGGGTTTCGAGCAGGGTGGAGAGCACAGTGGACACGGTTCCCCGGTCCTCGCTCTCGAAGGATTCCGGCAGGTCCTGCACCAGCTGCGGGACGTCCGAGAACCGGCGCCCCACGACCCGGCTGTTGAGCCGGGCCCGCAGATCGGCGAGAGAGGTCTCACCGAACGGCGCGGGACAGTCGATCATGCGCTGTTCGACCCGGCCGGTGTCCGTGATCAGCACAAGCATCAGCCGGGCGGGCGCCAGCGACAGCAGTTCCACATGCCGCACTGTGGAACGGGTCAGCGAGGGGTACTGCACGACGGCGACCTGCCGGGTCAACTGCGCGAGCAGCCGTACGGTGCGGCCCACGACATCGTCGAGGTCGACCGCGCCGTCGAGGAAGTTCTGGATGGCCCTGCGCTCCGGCGACGACAGGGGCTTGACCCCCGCGAGCTTGTCGACGAAGAGTCGGTAGCCCTTGTCCGTCGGGATGCGACCCGCGCTGGTGTGGGGCTGGGCGATGAAACCCTCGTCCTCCAGCACAGCCATGTCGTTGCGGACGGTGGCCGGGGAGACCCCCAGCTTGTGCCGCTCGGTGAGCGCCTTGGAGCCGACGGGCTCCTCGGTGCCGACATAGTCCTGGACGATGGCGCGCAGCACCTCGAGTCTGCGTTCGCTGAGCATGGCGCACACCTCCAGCTGTGTTTCCTCGGTGGTTCTGGTCGATCTCCGGTGATTCCTGGCACTCGATGCGTACGAGTGCCAGCGACCCCCGCCAGTGTACGGCGGTCGGGTGGGGCCCTAGCAAGGGCGACCGGCCATGCCACCCCGAGACTGCGCAGGTCGTTGCCGATAGCGTCTCCGCATGGACGCGACATGGGAAGAGTTCGGCTGGGAGCGACTGGGCAACGGTGTGGGCCGCCGGAGGCTCCCCGGGTGGGATGCCACGGTCGCACTGGTGGTCGGAGCGGAGGCGGCCCTGCTCTTCGACACGGGATCGACGCTGCGCGAAGGTGTGGAGATACGGACCCAGGTGCAGGCCATGACCGGCCGGAGGGTGACGCATATCGCACTCAGCCACCCTCATTTCGACCATGTGCTCGGCACCGCGGCATTCGCCGGGGCGGAGGTGTACGGCGCCATCGGTACGGCCGCTCTCCTCACCGCCGGTGCGGACGAGCTGTACGCCGACGCGGTACGCCACGGGGTGCCCGAGGAGGACGCGGCGCAGGCGGCGGACGTCCTGGTGGCGCCGCACCACCAGGTGTGCGGCGAATGGACACTCGACCTGGGCGGCGGCCGCCAGGTGCTGCTGGCGAACGTGGGCCCCGCCCACAGCGGCCACGACCTCGTCGCCCTCGTGCCCGACTCCCCGGCCGTGGTCCTCTGCGGCGACCTGGTCGAGGAATCGGGCGAACCGCAGGCGGGCCCGGACGCGATCCCGTCGCGCTGGCCGGCCGCGCTGGACCGGCTGCTGGCGCTGGGCGGCGAGGACGCGGTGTATGTGCCGGGACACGGGGCCGTCGTGGACGCGGCGTTCGTACGGGCCCAGCGTGACCGGCTGTCCGCCGCCTTCGGCGTGTCGTGACCGGTTTCCGTCCTATCGTCGTCCGATGCGCAGCTACCACCCGGACCTGACCCCGCCCTGGAAGAAGTCCGCTCCCGTGCCCGAGGTCCCCGCCGAGCCCGATCTGGTCGTGGAGGAGGTCTCCACCGGCTTCTGCGGTGCGGTGATCCGCTGCGAGAAGACGGCGCAGGGCCCGACGGTGACTCTGGAGGACCGTTTCGGCAAGCACCGGGTGTTCCCGATGGAACCGCGTGGCTTCCTCCTGGAGGGCCGCGTCATCACTCTCGTACGCCCCTCGGCTACCGGCCCGGCCCGGCCCGCCCGCACGGCCTCCGGTTCCGTGGCGGTTCCCGGGGCGCGGGCCCGGGTGGCGCGGGCGGGCCGGATCTACGTGGAGGGCCGGCACGACGCGGAGTTGGTCGAACGGGTCTGGGGCGACGACCTGCGCATCGAGGGTGTGGTGGTGGAGTACCTGGAAGGCATCGACGACCTTCCGTCCATCGTCCGTTCGTTCGCCCCCGGCCCGGATGCGCGACTGGGCGTCCTGGTCGACCACCTGGTCCCCGGCTCCAAGGAGTCGAGAATCGCGGCCGAGGTCACCGACGCGAACGTGCTGGTGGTGGGCCATCCGTACATCGACATCTGGGAGGCGGTGAAGCCGGCGTCGGTGGGCATCGGCTCCTGGCCGGTGGTGCCCCGCGGCCTGGACTGGAAGACGGGCGTGTGCCGGTCACTGGGCTGGCCCGAGAACACGGGCGCGGCGTGGCAGCGCATCCTGTCGACGGTCCGCTCGTACAAGGATCTGGAACCGGCGCTGCTGGGCTCAGTTGAACACCTGATCGACTTCGTGACGGCTCCGGCGTAGGGCGTGTTTCGAAAGGAGCGTCGTCCGCCCATAGGGCGGGCCAGGCGGCGTCTGGTGCGTGCGATCGCACGGCGGAGGCTCGCCCCGGTACTGGGCGTATGGGGGGCGAGCCCGACAACGCAGCGAGCGTGCGTGCCCAACCTCACGGGTCAGTACACCTAGGGCGTGACCGGCGGCCCGGGGCCGGGGCCCGAAGAGGAAGCCTCCGGTTCCGGGGGAGGGGGCGGGCAGGGGAACAGGCCCGCTGCCGACGCACCCGTACCTCCCGCGCCCCTCAGTCCACCAGGTCCCTGACCACCGCATCAGCGAGCAACCGCCCGCGCAGAGTCAGCACCGCCCGCCCCGCCGCATACGCCGCCGCCTCCAGCAGCCCGTCCTCCACCGCGCGCCCCGCCGCTGCCAGTCCGGCGGGCGCCAGCAGTGACAGCGGACATCCGTCGACCAGCCGCAGCTCCAGCAGAATCCGCTCGACCCGCCGGTCCTCCGCCGACAGGATCTCCCGTCCCGCGCCCGGTGACCGCCCCTCCGCGAGCGCCTGCGCGTACGCGCCGGGATGCTTCACGTTCCACCAGCGCACCCCGCCCACATGGCTGTGCGCCCCCGGCCCGGCCCCCCACCAGTCGGCGCCCCGCCAGTACAGCTCGTTGTGCAGGCACCGCCCGTCCACCGTCCGGGCCCAGTTCGACACCTCGTACCAGGAGAAGCCCGCCGCGGTCATGGCCTCGTCGGCGATCAGATACCGGTCGGCATGGACGTCGTCGTCCGTCATCGGAACCTCGCCACGCCGGATCCGCCGCGCCAGCTGCGTGCCCTCCTCGACGATCAGCGCGTACGCGGACACATGGTCCGGCCCCGCTCCGATCGCCGCGTCCAGCGAGGCCCGCCAGTCGTCGTCGGACTCCCCGGGCGTGCCGTAGATCAGGTCGAGATTGACGTGCTCGAAGCCCGCCTCCCGGGCCTCGGCGACACACGCCTCAGGCCGCCCCGGCGTATGCGTACGGTCGAGGATCTTCAGCACGTGCTGCCGGGCACTCTGCATCCCGAACGAGATCCGGTTGAAGCCGCCTTCCCGCAGCTCCGCCAGATACGCCGGGTCGACCGACTCCGGATTGGCCTCGGTGGTGATCTCGGCGTCGTCGGCGAGCCCGAACTCGTCACGGATCGCCGCCAGCATCCGGACGAGATCCCCTGCGGGCAGCAGCGTGGGCGTACCGCCGCCGACGAACACCGTACGGGCCGGTCGCGAGTCGTCGCCGAGCACCTTGCGGGCCTGACGGACCTCGCCGATCAGATGGGCGGCGTAGTTGTCCCGGGAGGCCAGCGCACCGCCCGACCCCCGCAGCTCGGTCGCCGTGTACGTGTTGAAGTCGCAGTACCCGCAGCGCGTGGCGCAGTACGGCACATGCAGGTAGAAGCCGAGCGGCCGGTCCGCGGCGCCTTCCAGGGCATGGCGGGGCAGCGCCCCGTCGTCGGGCACGGGCTCACCATCGGGCAGTACGGAAGGCATACCGTCCATTGTCACTCGTCGCCGGTCCTGCCCCGCCCGCGCTCACCGGGCCTGCAGGACCACCAGCGCCAGATCGTCGTCCGGCGGGCGCTCGGCGAACTCGTGAACGGCGCGTTTGATCCGGTCCGCGATCCCCTCCGCGGTCAGCCCGGCGCACCCGGCCAGTACCCGGGCGAGACCGTCGCCGTCGTCGAACATCGCCGGCCCGGAGCGCCGCTCCGTGACCCCGTCCGTGACGCAGAGCAGGCTGTCCCCCGGCGCCAGGTCGAAGCTCTGGCTCTCGTACGCGACGTCCTCGACGACTCCGAGCAGCACCTGCGGCTCGGCGGCGGCCCGCACGGTGCCGTCGGGCCGCAGCAGCAGCGGCAGCGGATGGCCCGCGCTGGCGAGCGTGCAGCGCACTCCGCCACCGGGCAGCGGCACCATCTCCCCGTACAGCAGGGAGAGGAACCGGGGCTGCCCGCCGTCCGGCAGCTGCGGACCGTCCTCGCGCAGGTGCCGGCCGCCCTCCGCCAGGTGCTGCCCGCCCGCGGCCGCGACCATGAGCGCGGCGGCCTCGGCGGTCTCCATCGCGTCGTCGAGGAGCAGCCGGTTGAGCCGGTCCAGCACCTCGCCGACGCGGAACCCCTCCCGGGCCAGCAGCCGCAGCCAGGGCCGGGCGAGACCGGTGACGACCGCGGCCTCGGGCCCGCTGCCCTGCACATCGCCGAGAACGAAGCACCAGCGGTCGCCGGGGCACGGAAAAATGTCGTAGAAGTCACCTCCGACGACACCGTCGTCGGAGGGCTCGTACACCAGCGAGCTGGTGACGCCGGGTATCTCCGCGACCTTGCTGGGCAGCAGACCGCGCTGCAGGACGCGGCTGATGGTGGCCTGCCGGGTGTACGCGCGAGCGGCGCCGACGGCGAGGCCGACACGGCGTACGAAATCCTCGACCAGGGCGGTCACTTCGTGCGGCACCCGGGCGGCGCCCTCCCGGCCGAGCAGAACGGCGCCGAGCGTGCGGTCCCCCGACGTCATCCGAAACCCCAGGGCCGTCCCCTCGTCCTCGCCCTCGCTCAGGGGCCACGGAACCGGAACCGGCCCGGTGCCGACCTCGTCGGACAGCAGGAGCGGCTCCTCCTCCAGGACCGTGCGCAGCTGCTCCGTGCCGTCCTCGTCGGCGTGCCAGACCCGCACCAGCCGTGGCGCGGCCGAGGGCCCGCCGCCTTCACCCTGCAGCCAGATCGCGCACCAGTCGCCGAGCCGGGGCACCAGCAGCTGCCCGGCGAGCGCCGCCACGATGTCCTCGTCGAGCTGCCCCGCGAGCAGATCCGATGCTTCGGCGAGGAACGAGAGCGCCCCGCGGCCGGCCCAGTCCGCGTCGTCGCGGACGGCGCGGCGGGCGCTGGGGGCGAGCAGCTCGGCGGCGTGCAGTTCGGGCTCGGCTGCCGGATCGGGCGCGTCGGTCCAGTCGTCGACGGGCAGCCGGGCCCAGACGGTCTTCAGGCCGGTGCGGTACGTGATGCCCCAGCGCTCGGCGAGCGTGGCCACGACCTGCAGCCCACGCCCGCACTCGGCCGGTCCGTCCCGGTCCGCGGCCGATAACGGGCCGGGGCGTTCGCTGCGCACGGAACGGGCGGGGTGATGATCGGCGACCTCCAGCACCAGGGCGGCGGCCTCGTCCCCGGCCGCCTCCTCCAGCCGGAAGAGCAGCTCGACGGTGGTCCCCGCGTGCACGACGGCATTGGTGACGAGCTCACCGACGACAACCACCGCGTCGTCCGCCAGCCGGTCGCTGAACCCCACGGCCGCGGGCAGCCCCAGTCCGGTCCACTCGGCCAGCGCGGCCCGGACGAACCGGCGGGCGGCGGCCGGCGCGAGGAGATTCCCGGGCAGACTCGTCCGGGCGACCGGCTGCGCTTCCGCCTGGCCGACGTACGTACCGGGACGCTGAACGGTGTCCCGCTGCAAAGGAATGGGCCGCATGGCGCAGCTCCTGACGTGTTCTCGCACGGCCTGTCTCGTGCCGTGTGCCGCTGACGACACCGACAGAGTGACAGACCGGCCCTGTCCATAAGCACCGAGTTACCGAAGTGAACAGAGAACGACGCCGGACCGTTTGTCAGAAACGGCGACGCGAAACAACGGGCGGACGGGGCAGCTCACCCCGTCCGCACCGCACGCGCTTCGTGACGCCTCGCGTCAGGCCTCGCGGGCCCCCACGTACATCTCGTCGATGAGGTTCTTGTACTCGCGCTCGACGACCGGCCGCTTGAGCTTGAGGCTCGGCGTGAGCTCGCCGTGCTCGACGTCGAGGTCGCGCGGCAGCAGCCGGAACTGCTTGATGGTCTGCCAGCGCTGCAGCCCCGCGTTGAGACGCTTCACATAACCGTCGATGAGTTCCACGGTCTGCGGGGACGCGACCACATCGGCGTACGGCCTGCCCGCCAGGCCGTTCTCGGCGGCCCAGCCGAGGATGGTCGGCTCGTCGAGGGCGATCAGGGCGGTGCAGTAGTTGCGGTCCGCGCCGTGCACCAGGATGTTGGAGACGAACGGGCACACCGCCTTGAACTGTCCCTCGACCTCCGCCGGGGCGACGTACTTGCCGCCCGACGTCTTGATCAGGTCCTTCTTGCGGTCGGTGATCCGCAGGTAGCCGTCCACCGAGAGCTCGCCGATGTCACCGCTGTGCAGCCAGCCGTCGGGCTCCAGCACCTCGGCGGTCTTCTCCGGCTGGCGGTGGTAGCCCTGCATGATGCCGGGGCCCCGCAGCATGATCTCGCCGTCGTCCGCGATCCGTACCTCGGTGCCGGGGAGCGGCTTGCCGACCGTACCCGTGCGGTAGGCCTCGCCCGGGTTGACGAAGGAGGCGGCGCTGGACTCGGTGAGCCCGTAGCCCTCCAGGATGTGAATGCCGGCGCCGGCGAAGAAGTAGCCGATCTCGGGGGCGAGCGCGGCGGAGCCGGAGACACAGGCGCGGAGCCGGCCGCCGAAGGCCTCGCGGATCTTGGCGAAGACGAGCGCGTCGGCGACCTTGTGCTTGGCGCCGAGTGCGAACGGTACGGAGGCTGTGCCGGTGCGCCGGAAGTTGTCCTGGGACACCTTGGCGTACTCGCGGGCGACCCCGGCCGCCCACTGGAAGATCTTGTACTTGGCGCCGCCACCGGCCCGTGCCTTGGACGCGACCCCGTTGTAGACCTTCTCGAAGATCCGGGGCACGGCGGCCATGTATGTCGGCTGGACGACCGGCAGGTTCTCGATGATCTTGTCGACCCGGCCGTCGACCGCGGTCACGTGACCGACCTCGATCTGGCCGGAGGTGAGGACCTTGCCGAAGACGTGCGCGAGCGGCAGCCAGAGGTACTGGACGTCGTCCTCGGTGATCAGGCCGGTCGCCACGGTGGCCTTGGCCATGTACGACCAGTTGTCGTGCGGCAGTCGCACACCCTTGGGGCGGCCGGTGGTGCCCGAGGTGTAGATCAGGGTGGCCAGCTGGTCGGCGGAGATCGCGCCGACCCGCTCCTGGACCACGGACGGGTTCTTCGTCAGGAGCTCGGCGCCGCGGGCCTCCAGGTCGGCCAGCGAGAGCACCCAGCCCTCGGGGTCGGCCGCGTCGGGCTCGACGCCCTGCGGGTCGATGACGACGACATGGGCGAGCTCCGGCAGGTCGGCGCGGCGCTCACGGGCCTTGGCCAGCTGGCCGGCGTCCTCCGCGATCAGCACCCGGCTCTCCGAGTCGGCGAGGACGAACGCCGACTCCTCGGCGTTCGTCGACGGGTAGATCGTGGTCGTCGCGGCGCCCGCGCACATCACACCGAGGTCGGCGAAGATCCACTCGATGCGGGTGGTGGAGGACAGCGCGATCCGCTGCTCGGGCTCCACACCCAGACCGATGAGTCCGGCGGCGATCGCGTACACACGTTCCGCGGCCTGTGCCCAGCTCACCGACTTCCACTCATCGGGGCCCTGGCCGGTGGCCGACGGGACCGGGAAGCGGTAGGCCTCCCCGTCCGGAGTGGCCGCCACGCGCTCGATGAAGAGGCCCGCCACGGAGGGCGGTCGGTTATCGATCATGGTCTGTGTGTCGCTCACGACATCCTCCGGGCCTGCGGCAGTGCTTCACGACCGATTGGTGGTTGCTGCGTGCTGCTGCTTGTTCCTGCTTGGGTACGTCCGTCTGTGTGCTTGTCCTGCGTGCTTGTCCGCGCGGATGGTTCCGCTTGTTTAACTGGCGAGTAACCACGAAGCCGTGATCAGGGTAGAGCGCCCGCGTCCGCCGCGTAAGAGGCAATCGCACGCCGCTTCATAACGAACGGGCCCCCACGCCGCAGCATGCTGCGGTACAGGGGCCCGTTGGGCTACCACCCAGTAGCGGGTACGGAAGCCGGAGCCTGCCCGGAAGCGGGAATCCGCCGGGAACTACTTCTTGCCCTTGCCCTCGCCGCCCGACTCGTCCGTCGACAGCACGGCGATGAAGGCCTCCTGAGGCACCTCCACATTGCCGACCATCTTCATCCGCTTCTTGCCTTCCTTCTGCTTCTCCAGCAGCTTCCGCTTACGGGAGATGTCACCGCCGTAGCACTTGGCGAGGACGTCCTTGCGGATGGCGCGGACGGTCTCACGGGCAATGACCCGGGAGCCGATGGCGGCCTGGATCGGCACCTCGAAGTTCTGCCGCGGGATGAGCTCGCGCAGCTTGGCGACGAGTCGCACGCCGTACGCGTACGCCTTGTCCTTGTGCGTGACCGCGGAGAACGCGTCGACCTTGTCGCCGTGCAGCAGGATGTCGACCTTGACGAGCTGGGCGGTCTGCTCGCCGGTGGGCTCGTAGTCGAGCGAGGCGTACCCGCGGGTCTTGGACTTCAGCTGGTCGAAGAAGTCGAAGACGATCTCGGCGAGCGGCAGGGTGTACCGGATCTCGACCCGGTCCTCGGAGAGGTAGTCCATGCCGATCAGGGTGCCGCGCCGGTTCTGGCAGAGCTCCATGATCGCGCCGATGAACTCGCTGGGGGCGAGGACGGTGGCGCGCACGACCGGCTCGTGCACCTTGTCGATCTTACCCTCGGGGAACTCGCTCGGGTTGGTGACGATGTGCTCGCTGCCGTCCTCCATGTCCACGCGGTAGACCACGTTGGGGGCGGTGGCGATGAGGTCCAGACCGAACTCGCGCTCCAGGCGCTCGCGGATCACGTCGAGGTGCAGCAGACCGAGGAAGCCGACACGGAAGCCGAAGCCGAGGGCCGCGGAGGTCTCCGGCTCGTACACCAGGGCGGCGTCGTTGAGCTGGAGCTTGTCGAGGGCCTCGCGCAGGTCGGGATAGTCCGAGCCGTCCAGCGGGTACAGCCCCGAGAACACCATCGGCTTGGGGTCCTTGTAGCCGCCCAGCGCCTCGGTCGCGCCCTTGTTCAGGGAGGTGATCGTGTCACCGACCTTGGACTGCCGGACGTCCTTCACACCGGTGATGATGTAGCCCACTTCACCCACACCGAGACCGTCGGCCGGGGTCATCTCCGGGGAGGAGACACCGATCTCCAGCAGCTCGTGGGTGGCGCCGGTGGACATCATCTTGATGCGCTCGCGCTTGTTGAGCTGGCCGTCGACGACACGGACGTACGTGACGACGCCGCGGTACGAGTCGTAGACCGAGTCGAAGATCATCGCGCGGGCCGGTGCGTCGGCCTTGCCGACGGGCGCCGGGACGTCCCTGACCACCCGGTCCAGCAGGGCGTCCACACCGATGCCGGTCTTCGCGGAGACCTTGAGGACGTCCTCGGGCTGGCAGCCGATGAGGTTGGCCAGCTCCTCGGAGAACTTCTCCGGCTGCGCGGCCGGGAGGTCGATCTTGTTGAGCACCGGAACGATGGTGAGGTCGTTCTCCATCGCCAGGTAGAGGTTGGCCAGCGTCTGGGCCTCGATGCCCTGCGCGGCGTCGACCAGCAGGACCGTGCCCTCGCAGGCGGCGAGCGAGCGGGAGACCTCGTACGTGAAGTCCACGTGGCCCGGAGTGTCGATCATGTTGAGGACATGGGTGCTCCCCTGGCCCTCGCCCGTGGTGGGCGCCCAGGGCAGACGTACCGCCTGGGACTTGATGGTGATGCCGCGCTCGCGCTCGATGTCCATCCGGTCGAGGTACTGAGCGCGCATCTGCCGCTGGTCGACCACACCCGTCAGCTGAAGCATCCGGTCGGCAAGGGTCGACTTGCCGTGGTCGATGTGCGCGATGATGCAGAAGTTGCGGATCAGCGCCGGGTCGGTACGGCTCGGCTCGGGCACGTGGATAGGAGTCGCGGGCACGCAGGGTCCTGATTCTTGAGACGCCGAACGCCGTGTCTCGGGTCGATGTCGGGTCGGTCGGATCGATACGTAGCTTCCATCGTCCCACGCCCGCGGGGCTGAGACCGGTTTGGGCCGGTCGGAGCGCGGCTGGTACCGTTGACAGCTGTGCTTCGTGGCCCTTTCGGGCGGCGGGGCACACATCGAAGATCCAACGAACCTGAAAAGGCTCTTTCGTGGCGAACATCAAGTCCCAGATCAAGCGGAACAAGACGAACGAGAAGGCGCGCCTGCGCAACAAGGCCGTCAAGTCCTCGCTCAAGACCGCGATCCGCAAGGCCCGTGAGGCTGCCGCTGCGGGCGACGTCGAGAAGGCCACCACGGCCGTTCGCGACGCCTCGCGCGCGCTCGACAAGGCTGTCTCGAAGGGTGTCATCCACAAGAACGCCGCCGCCAACAAGAAGTCGGCGCTGGCCTCCAAGGTGGCCGCCCTCCAGGGCTGAGCTTTCTGATGTAACCGCCGGAACGGACCAGCGGGCCCTCTCTCCCGCCCCTGCCCGGCCCCCGCGCCGCACACCGAACCTGCGTTCGCCACGCGGGTGCGGCGCACCAAGCGTGAAACCGAGGCCCCGGCCATCGTTCTCCCCAGAGCGACAGCCGGGGCCTTCGGCGTGCCCGGACATGCCGGTCCCGTCAAGCCCGCCCGTCGGTCGAGGGCAACACGCCAACCGCCCGGCACCCGCCCTGCCTCACCGCTCCAGGGGGTGTCCGGCGGGGCCAGGGCCCGGCCACGGGCCACTAGGGCCTGTCGTCACACGCCCGTCGTCGCCCGAAGTGCGGCCCTGCGGCGTCTGGTGCGTACTCTCGGCGTGCCGGGCGGAAGTCCTCGTACTGGACGTGGACGTACTTGGGCTGTCGCCCGATGCGGCGAGAGTGCCTGCCAGGCGTCGCGGGGCAGACGGGAATGTGACGACAGGTCCTAGCGCCGCCCAGCCCGCGCCGCCCACGCAACAGCGACCACGGCCTTCTCCAGGGCGTACTCGGGGTCGTCCCCACCGCCCTTCACGCCCGCATCCGCATCCGCGACCGCCCGCAGAGCCGCCGCCACCCCGTCCGGCGTCCACCCCCGCATCTGCTGCCGCACCCGGTCGATCTTCCACGGCGGCATACCCAGTTCGCGCGCAAGATCCGCAGGCCGGCCCCCGCGCGCCGAGGACAGCTTGCCGATCGCCCGCACGCCCTGCGCCAGCGCACTGGTGATCAGCACCGGCGCCACCCCGGTCGACAGCGACCAGCGCAATGCCTCCAGCGCCTCCGCGGCCCGCCCTTCCACTGCCCGGTCGGCGACCACGAAGCTGGACGCCTCCGCACGACCGGTGTAGTAGCGCCCGACGACCGCCTCGTCGATCGTGCCCTCGACATCCGCGACCAGCTGGGACACCGCGCTCGCCAGCTCCCGCAACTCGCTGCCGATGGAGTCGACGAGCGCCTGGCACGCCTCGGGGCTCGCGGAACGCCCCAGCGCCCGGAACTCCGACCGGACGAACGAGAGCCGCTCGGCAGGCTTCGTGGTCTTCGGGCAGGCGACCTCCCGCGCACCCGCCTTGCGCGCGGCGTCCAGCAGCCCTTTGCCCTTGGCGCCGCCCGCGTGCAGCAGGACGAGCGTGATCTCCTCGGCCGGTGCGTCGAGGTACGCCTTGACGTCCTTGATCGTGTCGGCGGAGAGATCCTGCGCATTGCGCACGATCACCACCTTGCGCTCGGCGAAGAGCGACGGGCTCGTGAGCTCGGCAAGGGTGCCCGGCTGGAGCTGGTCGGAGGTGAGGTCGCGGACGTCCGTGTCGGCGTCGGACGCGCGGGCCGCCGCCACCACCTGCTGCACCGCACGGTCGAGGAGGAGGTCCTCCTGGCCCACGGCGAGCGTGAGGGGGGCGAGCGGATCGTCGGTGGAATTCCTTCTGGTGGCCATCGCCGTCCAGCATCCCACGCCCCTCTGACAGCCCGGCTTCGACGCCTCTCCGCGCACCCGTCGCCGTACCGGAGAATGGGCAGGTGAGCGATGTGAGACATGTACTGGTGCTGCCCGACCGCGATACCGCGGAGGAGGTGGCCGGGGAGCTCGCCGACCGTTTCGGAGTCGCCGAGGAACCTCAACTCGTACGCGACGCGCTGGCCGGCGAGGACGACGCGGAGGACGCCCAGTGGCTGGTGGTCGTAGAGGACGCGGACGGCCGGCTCGACCCCTCGGCACTCGACGAGCTGGCGGCGGAGTACGAGGGCTGGCTGGAGGCGCCCTAGGACTGTCCGACCGTTCCTAGCCAGTGTGCATAAGTGAGTCCTGGACCCACTGCTGCGCACTGGGCGCATCCCGAACGGTGTTGGATGCGCTGGGTTCCCGCTTTCGCGTCCCGTTCGGTGACGGCTCTCCAGGGGGCCGGTCCGTTGTGGGTGGGCGGGTTCCCTCACGCCCCCGGTCACCTGGTCTGGCCTGGACGGTCCGATGCCCCGCACGATCGCTCTGGTCGTGTGGGGGCGGTGCCGTCCTTCCCCAAGCTCTCAATTCCGTTCGAGCAGGGGATACCCCATCCCGGACCGGGTGCCCGAGGGCGCGTCGTCCGATCGCGATGCCCGCGGCATCGTGACGGGACATGGTGCGACGTGGAGTGGCCAGTGGCTTCTGCCAGTGCTGGGCACCCCACTGGGAGGTGTAGGCGGGATCGACTGC
>NZ_JBFBCG010000066.1:0-41478 GCF_040683105.1 Streptomyces sp. NPDC051020
CGGCTCCACCGGCGGAGGCACCCGTACCGCCGACGACGTCCACCGCCAGATCAAGGGTTTCGCCTCGACCGGCGCCGCGGCCCCCGGTGAGGCGACTCACCTCAGCGGCGCGCCACACCCTCCGCGCGTGCCGCCGCGGCAACCGCGGCCGTCACCGCGGGAGCAACCCGCTCGTCGAACGGCGAGGGAATCACGTAGTCCGCCGCCAGTTCGTCCCCCACCACATCCGCCAGCGCGGTCGCCGCGGCGATCTTCATGCCCTCGGTGATGCGGGACGCCCGCACCTGCAGCGCACCGGCGAAGATGCCGGGGAAGGCCAGCACGTTGTTGATCTGGTTCGGGTAGTCCGACCGGCCCGTCGCCACGACCGCCGCGTACTTGTGCGCGATGTCGGGGTGGACCTCCGGGTCCGGGTTGGCCATGGCGAAGACGAACGCACCGGGCGCCATCGACGCGACCGCCGCCTCCGGCACCGTACCGCCGGAGACGCCGATGAAGACGTCCGCGCCGACCAGTGCCGTCTCCAGCGAACCGGAGATGCCTGCCTTGTTGGTGATCTCCGCGAGCTCACGCTTGACGTCGGTCAGGTCCTCGCGGTCCCGGCTGACGATCCCCTTGCGGTCGGCGACGGCGACGTCACCGAGCCCCGCCTCCAGCAGGAACTTGGCGATGGCCACCCCTGCCGCCCCCGCGCCGGAAATGACGCCGCGCAGGTCACCGAGGGTCCGCCCGGACAGCTTCGCGGCGTTGCGCAGCGCTGCCAGGGTCACCACGGCCGTACCGTGCTGGTCGTCGTGGAAGACCGGAATATCAAGCCGCTCCTGCAGCCTGCGCTCGATCTCGAAGCAGCGGGGCGCCGAGATGTCCTCCAGATTCACCCCTCCGAACGACGGTGCGAGCCGGACGACCGTCTCCACGATCTCGTCCACATCGGTCGTCGCGAGCGCGATCGGCACCGCGTCGACCCCGCCGAACTGCTTGAAGAGGATCGCCTTGCCTTCCATCACGGGCAAGGACGCCTCCGGTCCGATGTCTCCCAGCCCGAGCACCGCGGTGCCGTCCGTCACGACGGCGACGACCTGCGACTTCCAGGTGTAGTCGTGAACCAGCTCGGGATTCTCCGCGATGGCGCTGCACACCTTGGCAACGCCTGGCGTGTACGCGAGGGACAAATCATCCTTGTCACGCAGCGGGACGGTGGCCTGCACGGCCATCTTCCCGCCGCGGTGGAGCGCGAAGGCCGCGTCGAACGGCTCATCGGTGGCGCTCCCGGTATTGCTGTCAGTCGTGCTGTCGCTGCGAGGATTGACGATCTCCGCTGCCATGGTGATGACCCCTTAAGTCTTCTTTGTCTGAGGGTGGCCACTCCTGGTTGAGGAGGGGTGGGCGGGCACCACGTCCGTTCCCTGCGCAGAGCGGTTGGCCCGCTCCGGCAGGGGGAGGTACGTACGCGCGGGCGCGCCGCACACGCGCCCTGAGCCCCGGATGAGGGGTGTAGGTCTTTCATACCGGACAGACCGCATCCTGGACGAGTTCACATCGACGCGGTGACGTGCCTCATAGTCGAATACCTGGACAAGTCGACTAATCAACCAGATATCTGTCCACCAGTCGAGACGCGCCGAAAATTCTCCGGCCGGAAGAAGAAAACCCCATAGAAGGTCCGGCCTTGATGTACCGGCCTGCTGAGGTTCGGGGATCGCCCGTTACCCGATTTTGACATGACTGGCCCCCTGTTTGGGCTAGTCCGAATGGCAAGATGCCGTAACCATACGAGGCAGCGACATCCGACGATGTGCGCCATACCGCCTGGCAACTGCACCCTCACCTGCCGGAGGAACCCGATCATGACCGCTCGCACCACCCGTCGTACGACCGCAAAGTCCCGGATTGCTGCGGTCTGCGCCATCGCGGTCGCCGGCACCATGCTGCTGACCGCCTGTGGCGACCAGACCAAGCCGTCCGCGTCGCCGAAGAGCTCCTCCGGGGCGTCCTCCCCCGCCGACCTCCTGCCGCAGGACATCAAGGCCCAGGGTGTCATCAAGGTCGGCTCGGACATCGCGTACCCGCCGGTCGAGTTCAAGGACAAGTCCGGCAACGTCGTCGGCATCGACCCCGACCTCGGTGCCGCGCTGGGCAAGGAGCTCGGTGTGCGCTTCGAGTTCGAGAACGGCACGTTCGACACGCTGATCTCCGGCCTGCGCGCCAAGCGCTACCAGCTGGCGATGTCGGCCATGACCGACACCAAGGACCGCCAGGAAGGCATCGACTCCGAGACGAAGAAGAAGGTCGGCGAGGGCGTCGACTTCGTCGACTACTTCTCCGCCGGTGTCTCGATCTACACCAAGAAGGGTGACGACAAGGGCATCAAGACCTGGTCCGACCTCTGCGGCAAGAAGATCGCCGTGCAGCGCGGCACCGTCTCGCACGACCTCGCCAAGGCCGAGTCCAAGAAGTGCACGGGCGGCAAGACGATCGCGATCGAGTCGTTCGACACGGACCTGGAGGCCCAGACCCGGCTGCGCAGCGGTGGCGTCGACGCCGTCTCCTCCGACTTCCCGGTGGCCGCGTACGCGGTGAAGACCTCGGGTGGCGGCAAGGACTTCCAGATCGTCGGTGAGCAGGTCGAAGCCGCTCCGTACGGCATCGCCATCGCCAAGGGCAACGACCAGCTCACCAAGGCCGTCCAGGCGGCCCTGGACGCGCTGATCAAGAACGGCGAGTACGGAAAGATCATCGCGAAGTGGGGCGTGGAGGCCGGAGCGGTCACCGAGGCCAAGATCAACGGCGGATCCTGACCGGGCCCCGTACTGAAAGGCTTCACCTGTGACTGACATCGAGAAGACGGGCCCGGCCGGTGAGCCGCCCGTCTCCCCCACTCCGCCGGCCGGACCGGAGGCGATCAAGGCCATCCCGGTCCGGCACTACGGCCGGTACGTCTCGGCGGCCATCGCCATCGCCGCGCTTGTCGCGATCATCTACGCCTTCTCGCAGGGCAAGATCAACTGGGGCGCCGTCCCCGACTACTTCTTCGACGACCGGATCATCAGGGGCGTCGGCCAGACCCTGCTGCTGACCGCGCTGTCGATGGTCATCGGCATCGTCGGGGGCATCCTGCTCGCGGTGATGCGGCTGTCCAAGAACCCGGTGACCTCGTCCATCGCGTGGTTCTACATCTGGTTCTTCCGCGGCACCCCGGTCCTGGTCCAGTTGTTCGTCTGGTTCAACCTGGGTCTGGTCTTCGAGTACATCAACCTCGGGCCGATCTACAAGGACTACTGGTCGAGCTTCATGACGCCGCTGCTGACGGCGCTGCTCGGCCTGGGCCTCAACGAGGCCGCCTACATGGCGGAGATCTGCCGTGCCGGTCTGCTCTCGGTCGACGAGGGCCAGACGGAGGCGTCGCACGCGCTGGGCATGAGCCACGGCAAGACGCTGCGGCGCGTCGTGATCCCGCAGGCGATGCGGGTGATCGTGCCGCCGACGGGCAACGAAGTCATCAACATGCTGAAGACGACGTCGCTCGTGTCCGCGGTGCAGTTCACCGAACTGTTCCGGTACGCCCAGGACATCGGATCGTCGTCCGGAGCCCCGGTGGAGATGTACTTCCTCGCCGCGGCCTGGTACCTGATCATGACGTCGGTGCTGACCGTGGGCCAGTTCTACCTGGAGCGGTACTACGCGCGGGGTTCGAGCCGCAGCCTGCCGCCGACCCCCACACAGAAGATCCGGGCCAACCTGCTGTCCCTGGGCCGTCCGTCGGGAGGTATGGCATGACCGCCATGGTGAAGGCCGAGGGCGTCCACAAGTCCTTCGGCGCCGCACACATCCTCAAGGGCATCGACCTGGAGGTCGCCCCGCGGGAGGTCTTCTGCCTGATCGGCCCGTCCGGTTCCGGCAAGTCGACGTTCCTGCGGTGCATCAACCACCTGGAGCAGATCAACGCCGGCCGGCTCTACGTCGACGGCGATCTGGTGGGCTACCGCCAGAAGGGCGACAAGCTCTACGAGCTCAAGGACACCGAGGTCGCCCTGAAGCGCCGGGACATCGGCATGGTCTTCCAGCGGTTCAACCTCTTCCCGCACATGACGGCCATCGAGAACGTCATGGAGGCCCCGGTACAGGTCAAGGGCGAGGCGAAGGCCGTCGCCCGAGCCCGCGCGGAGCGGTTGCTGGACCGGGTCGGCCTGGCCGACAAGGCGAAGAACTACCCGTCGCAGCTCTCCGGCGGCCAGCAGCAGCGGGTGGCGATCGCCCGCGCACTGGCCATGGAGCCGAAGCTGATGCTCTTCGACGAGCCGACGTCTGCGCTCGACCCGGAGCTGGTGGGCGACGTCCTGGACGTCATGCGCGGGCTCGCGGAGGACGGCATGACGATGGTCGTCGTGACCCATGAGATGGGCTTCGCCCGGGAGGTCGGCGATGCGCTGGTCTTCATGGACGACGGGGTGGTGGTCGAGTCGGGCCACCCCCGCGACGTACTGACGAACCCGCAGCACGACCGGACGAAGTCGTTCCTGTCGAAGGTGCTGTAGCGGCACGGGGATGCCGCGAGGGCGGTACGGACTCCGGTCCGTACCGCCCTCTCCCGTATCCGGACCCGGACTACTTCTTCGGCAGCAGCTCCGGGCTCAGCATCAGCGTGCGCAGTTGGGCACGCGTGAGCGGGGTGTTCTTGAGCAGCGGCCCCTGCGAGGTGTCGGCCCGGAAGCCGGTGCTGTCCCGGACGGCCAGCAGCCCACCGTCCTTCAGCGTGAGCCGGCCGACGAGCTCGAAGCCCCACTTCGGCGTACCGCCGTAGTTCATCGAGTCGCTCCAGATGGTCAGCACCCGGCCGTCCGGCAGTTCCTCGCGAACGCAGTCGGTCGGACGCCGCTCCCCGTTGGTCGGCTTGCAGAGGTCGTCGGCGGGAGCGGATCCGTCGAACTTCTTGCGGACCTGCTCGCCGCTCATGGCACCGATGACGAGGTAGCCGACGCCCCCATTCCTGCGGACGGCGTACTGCCCGTCCAGCGGCCCCACCGGATGCTCCTTGGCCTGCTGCGGAGTCGCGTGCTTCATGATCACGGCGAGTGAGACCTGCTCGACCGAGCCCACCCCCTTGGGCAACAGCTCGACGAGCTTCTTCGCCCGGCCGCTGTCGCCGGCCGGTTCGGCGGGCGCAGCCACCGAGGCCTGCTCCTCCTGCGGCTGCTCGGCCAGCCCCGGGACCGCGACCGCTCCGGCCGTGCCCACGGCGAACGCGGCCGCCGCGACCGTCGCCCGGCGCCGCCACCGCACCCGGGCGGCCTTCGCGTACACCCCTTCGGTGCTGATGACCGGCTGCCCCGCGTGCTCGGCGGCCCGCCCCAGCAGCTCCCTGACGTCGCTCATACGTATTCCTCCGCCATCTCGGCGCGCAGCGCCACCAACCCCCGAGCCGCGTGGCTCTTGACCGTGTTCTCCCGCATCCCGAGCATGTCGGCCGTGGCCTCGACGCTCAGGTCCTCCCAGTACCGCAGCACCAGAACGGCCCGCTGTTTGGCCGTGAGCCGGGCGAGGGCCGCCCGCACCGCAAGGCCGGTGTCCGGGTCGGGCGACCGGCCCGCGCGGTCGGGCAGTTCGCCGTACGCCTCCTCGCGCCGCCAGAACCGGCGGCGGGCGGCGATGAAGGTGTTGACCAGCGTCTTGCGCGCGTACGCCTCGATGTTGTCCAGCCGCCCGTGCCGCCGCCCGCCGAGCACGACCTTCACGAGGGTCGACTGGACCAGGTCCTCGGCCTCGTGCCGGTCACCGCAGAGCAGATAGGCGCTGCGGAACAGTGCCGTACGTCTGCCCTCGACGAAGGCGTGCAGCGCGGCTTCGTCATCGATCCGCATCGTCGGCGCCCCTTCCCGGGTCCGCGGGTGCGGACCGTCTCACCCTTCCAGTGCGCCGGGGTGCGCGGCGGGTTGCAGCAGGGGCGGAAAAGTTCGGGGCGGTACGGACCGGAGTCCGTACCGCCCCATGTGACGCATGGTGCAGCCCTTAGAGGGCGCGCGGATGGGTGGGGTGGAGGAAGGAGCGGGGCGAGGGGCAAGCCTGGCAAGGCGGAGAAGGGAGGCGACGCGGAGGGGGCCCCTCCCATGCCTTTCGGGCCATGGGGGAGTCGTCGACCGACGACAACGCCGCCAGGCGCCGCCCATCGGCACGCGACGCCGCCCCACCTATGTGCGCGCCCTCTTACTTCACGGCGAGCACCAGGGCGTCCGACGGGGAGGCCCAGACGGCCCGTGCCTCGCCGAAGCCCGCTGCGCGCAGGGTGTCCGCGTGCCACCGCACGGACGGCATGTCGCCGTCGGCGTGCTCGCCGTAGATCTCGTACCGCTCGGCGGTCGGTCCGGCGAGGACCGGGTCCTTGGCCGCGAGGGCCCACCAGTCCGCCCAGTCGAGGGCTCCTGCGGCCTTGGCCCGGTCCATCCCGGCGTGACGGTGGGCGCGTTCGGCCGCGTTGATACGGGGGGTGTCGGTGTCGATCATGTGATCGGCGTTCATGAACACCCCGCCGTCCCTGACGACTCCGCTGAGCTGCCCGTAGAGCGTGGCGAGCGGTTCGCTGTGCAGCCAGTGCAGGGCGGTGGCGGTGAGGACGGCGTCGTAGGTGTCGTACGGCAGCCGGTCGGCCCAGGCGCGGTCCTTGAGATCGGCCGTGACGAAGGTGACGCGCTCGTCGCCGGCGAAGGAGCCGCGGGCGATGGCGAGCAGCGCCGGGTCGAGGTCGACGCCGGTACTGGTGGCCTCGGGGAACCGCTTGAGGAGCCGGTCCGTAATACTTCCCGTACCGCACGCGAGGTCGAGCACCCTCGGCCGGGGCCCGACGAAGGCCTCGACCATGTCCAGCATCACCCGGAACCGTTCCTCGCGGTCGGGCATGTACCACTCCTGCTGGCGGTCCCAGCTCTGCTGCCAGGCCTGCCAGTCAGTGCCCGTCGATGTCTCCGTCACCCGAACCCCTCCACTGCGTAATACCCTCGAAGCAGAATCGACCGTTACATCGGTCACCGCGTCCAGACCTTAGACCGACCCCGTAAGGACTACAAGTGGAACTGGCCTATTACTCGGACTATGCGGTGCGCCTGGTCAACACCGAGGAGCCGGCCCGCAACAAGGACGTCCTCACCTCCGTCGAGGCGGTCCGCGATCTGTTCGGCGCCAACGGACAGGCGGCGAGGCGAGCCACCGACGCGGACGTGACCCGCTTCCGGTCGGTACGGGCACGGCTGCGCGCCGTTTTCGAGGCGGCCGACATCGGCGACGAGACGCTCGCCGTCGACCTGTTGAACTCGCTGCTGCTGGAGTTCCCGGTCAGCCCGCAGATCTCCGGCCACAACACCCGCGACGCGGACGGAAAACCGGACTGGCACATGCACCTGGCCGACCACCCCTCGAACGCGACGGCCGGCTACGCCGCCATCGCGGCGATGGGTCTCGCCTTCCACCTCACGTCGTACGGGGTGGACCGGCTCGGGCTCTGCGAGGCCGCGCCCTGCCGTAACGCGTACCTCGACACCTCGACCAACCGGTCCCGGCGCTACTGCTCGGACCGCTGCGCGACCCGCGCCAATGTGGCCGCCTACCGGGCCCGCAAGCGCCTGGAGACGGAGCGCGCCGCCGACACCGGCCGCAGCGCGGAGACCGCCCAGGCCAGCACCGCACGGGCCGAACGCTGATCCTTCCTCAGCGGCCGGTAGCGGGCCCGGACCCGGGCCAGCACCAGATCTTCGGGCACCGTCCCGTAGTCCGTGCTGTCCCCGCCCGCGAACGTGTTGTCGGCCAGCACCCACCAGCCGCCCGCGCGGCGCTCGGTGGCCCGCTTGACGACCAACAAGTCCTGTTGGAACGGGTGGCGCAGGACGACCACGTCACCGGGGCGCACCGGCGCCCCGTACTGCACGAGCAGCCAGTCCCCTTGATAGAGCGTGGGCACCATCGACGGCCCCGTCACCTCCACCACCTGGAACGGCAGCCGCCCCGCCATGCCCCGCACGGGCTCCTGCGCCAACTCCGGCACCTCCGGCATCTCCGGCACCTCCCCGGTCCGTTCCGTGCATTCGACTACTGGTCCCATACTCGCCCTGGACTTTTGGCCTAAGCCCATGGGGGCACCCACGAAAACACGTCCCTCACGGAGTAATGTCCCACCTGAGAAGACGATCACGAGGAAGGACAGCTCAATGCTTTCCCGCCTGTTTGCCCCCAAGGTGAAGGTCAGCGCCCACTGCGACCTGCCCTGCGGCGTGTACGACCCGGCCCAGGCCCGCATCGAGGCGGAGTCCGTCAAGGCCGTCCAGGAGAAGTACCAGGCCAACGAGGACCCGCACTTCCGGGCCCGCGCGGTGGTCATCAAGGAGCAGCGCGCCGAGCTTGCGAAGCACCACATCTCGGTGCTGTGGAGCGACTACTTCAAGCCCCCGCACTTCGAGAAGTACCCGGAGCTGCACCAGCTGGTCAACGACGCCCTCAAGGCGCTGTCGGCCGCGAAGGCCTCCACGGACCCGGCGACAGGCCAGAAGGCGCTGGACTACATCGCCGAGATCGACAAGATCTTCTGGGAGACCAAGAAGGCTTGATCTTCGATCATGCCGCTTGACCTGCGATTTCCTTGGTCGCCTGGTCATCCTGTCCGCACCCGGTCCGCAGGCCGCCAAGAACGGCGTCCATCACGGACCGGGTGCGGTCTTCTTCGCCCGGCCACAGATGCGCGTAGATCCGCAGCGTGATGACAGCGGACGCATGGCCGAGGACCAGCTGCACCTGTTTGACGCTCGCCCCGCCGCCGACGAGTGCGGAGGCGTAGAAGTGCCGCAGGTCGTGGGTCACCATGTGCGGCAGCGTGAAGGGCTTACGGCCCTCGCTCCCCGCCGCCTCGTCCTCCAGCGCCTGGAGTGCCTTCCGGGCGCAGTTCCATTCGGTCTTCCAGCGACGGTAGTTGAGCGGCTCGCCCTCCCCCATCGTGAACAACCACTCCCTCGACGGCCGCGCGGCGAGATGCCCAAGGAGCGCGTCGGTGGCGATCTCGCCGACGGGGACCGTGCGCCGCGACTTCGCAGTCTTCCGCGGACCGATCTTCCCAGACCGGAGACGCTGCCGGTCGACGCGGATGGTGTCGGCCTTGAAGTCGACGTCCGACACCATCAGGCCGAGCAACTCGCCTATTCGCAAGCCTGATCCGGCGAGTGTGACGATGGCCGCGCGGATGTACGGCGGCATCACCCGCGCCATCGCCTCGACCTGCTCAGCGAGACCCTGTGCAGAGCGAGGGACGCGATGACCGCCCGCCCCGTGGGGCCGACCTCGGCCAGCTCCGCGGACGTTACTTCAACTTCGGACATCTCCCCTGTCCTTACCAAGCGAACGACCGGGCGCCGGTGAGGCACCCCCTCGGATTCTTACGGAACCTGTTGAGGATCACAGTCCTCCAGCGAGTCCCCACAAGGCGGGCAGCGGCCACGGTGTCGCTGAACGGGCGAACGGCCCGGCAGCTCCCCCGATTCGGTGGGTCGGCACGGCTGGTCACCGGCCGGCGGCTCCCGCGCGCCGCCGGGTTCCCAGGAACGCGCCGGCCAGCAGCGAACCCGTCAGCGCCAGTGCGGAGTTGACCAGGATCGCGACCGTGACTCCGGAGAGGACACCGGTGGGGCCGGCGTCGCCGAGCGAGGTCATCCGGGCTGCGGCGACGGCACTCATGACCGGGATGCCCATGGTGATGCCGACCTGCTGGGTCATCGTGGCGAGGCCGGTGGCCAGGCCCTGTTCGGTGTCGGGAAGGCCGGAGGTGGCGGTGACCATGAAGCCGACGATCATCAGCATGTTGCCGATGCCGCCGATGAAGGTAGCGGCGAGGAGGAGCCAGATCCAGGCACCGGAGGTGCCGAGGGTGACCAGGGTGAGCGTGGCGGCGGCCTGGACGATGCCGCCGCCGACGATGGTGGCCCGGGCCCCGTGGCGGCCGACGGCGCGGCCGCCGAGGGTGCCGCCGATGACGGTGCCCAGGCCCAGGACCCCGAAGGCGAATCCGGTGGCGAGGGGCGAGTAGCCGAGGACTTCCTGCAGGTAGAGGGTGAGGAGGAAGACGAGGGAGGTCTCGGTGGCGAAGGCGATCAGTCCCGCCGCGTTGCCCCAGATGACGCTGCGTCGCCTCAGGATCCGTACCGGTACGAGGGGCGTCGCGGCCCGCTTCTCGACGAACCAGAAGGTGACGAGAAAGGCGACGCCTGCGAGGAGTGCGGCCAGGGTGGCGGGGGTGGTCCAGCCGGTCTCACCGGCCTGGGTGAGTCCGTAGACGAGGGCGAGGAGTCCGCCGGTGACGGTCACGGCGCCGGGGATGTCGAGCCTGGGCCGCTCGGTGGGGCGCGAGTCGGTGATGACGGACGGAGCGAGAACGAGGACGACCAGGGCGACGAGGGCGTTGATGAAGAACGCCCAGCGCCAGGAGAGCAGGTCGGTGAGGAGTCCGCCGAGAATGGCTCCCGCGGTGAACCCGGCCGACATCAGGGCGCCGTTGAGACCGAGGGCGCGCTCGCGCAGCGGGCCCTCCTTGAAGGCCGTCGTCAGCAGGGCGAGCCCGGCCGGAGTGACGGCCGCGGTGGCCAGACCCTGCAGCACGCGCGCGGAGAGCAGAACTTCGGGCGAGGCGGCGAGTCCGCCGAGGAGGGAGGAGGCGCCGAGGACGGCCATCCCGCCGAGGAACAGCTGCTTGCGCCCCACGATGTCCGCGACGCGCCCGAAGAGGAGCGTGAAGCCGGCGGCGGCGAGTGCGAAGGCGGTCGCGATCCACTGGAGGCCGGCGAGGGAGAAGCCGAGCCCCTTGCCGACGACCGGCAGTGCGACGTTCAGGATCGAGAAGTCCACGGCGATCATGAACTGGGCGCCGAGAAGAAGGGTGAGGACGAGCTTCTGCCGCCCGGTCATGCGGATCCCGGGCTGTGCGGAGGCGGCGGCTTCGACCGTCGGTGACGGGGTTGTGCTGGGTGCGGGCATGAGTGCCTTCCTCAGGCAGGAGTTTTAACGGTTCCACGGTTCCGTTAAGGTGGGGTCACCGTAGCAGGAGAAGCCCGTCTAATGGAACTGGAGACCCGTTATGACTTCTGAGGGTGTGGAGCCAGGCACCGTCCGGCCCGGTGGACGTACCGCCCGGGTCCGGGAATCCGTCCTGCGGGCGGCGGGCGACGCCCTGGTCGAGCACGGCTTCGACGGCCTCGACCTCGCCGATGTCGCCCGCCGTGCGGGGGTCGGCAAGACCACCGTCTACCGGCGCTGGTCCACCCCCACCGGTCTCATCGCCGATCTGCTCGACGACATGGCCGAGCAGTCCTCTCCCCGGACGGACACGGGTTCACTGATCGAGGACCTCAGGGCCAATGCGCTGCTCGTGGTGAAGACCCTGACCGACCCGCGCCAGGGCCCGCTCTTCACGTCGGTGATCGCCGCGGCGACGTGCGACCCGCGCACCGCCGAGTCCCTGCACCGCTTCTACGCGATCCGCGTCGAGGAGTGGGCGGGCTGCGTCACCGCGGCCCTGGAACGCGGCGAGCTGCCCGCGGGCACGGACCCCGACGAGGTGATCCGCGCGGTCTCGGCCCCGCTCTACTACCGGCTGCTGGCCAGCGGCGCTCCCCTCGACGCGGCGGCCGCCGATCTCGCCGCCGAGGCCGCGGCAGCCGCGGCACGGGCGGGCGTGTACGTGAGGTGACGCGGTGCGCGCCGGGCGGGCGCTGCGCCGCGCTTCCTCACCACTGACTGCGCAGCCTCACCGCGCACGAGTGGCCGGCGCCGTGCGCCAGGGTGATGGTCTCGGTCGCCAGGCGCGTTGGCCGGCGCTCGGGATCGGCAGAGCGGTCGCGAAGTCCTGGTCGTCCTTGGGACGCCGGGACTTCACCTTGTGCAGCAGCTGCACCTGCAGGACACCGGTCCGGTCCGGCCGGCGTCCCGGCCGGACCGCCCGGAGTTCAGTCGGTCCTGAGCAGGTGCCGGTAGCTGTCCGGATGCTCCCGGAGGTACGTGGCCAGGTTCTGCGCCGGACGGCCGGTCAGACGCGGTACGGCGTCCGAGACGGTGGCCATCTCGCCGGCCGCGATCGCCTCGTACGACGTCACCCAGCCGGCGACCTCCCAGTCCGCCGCGCCGTACTGCGCCCGTGACGCGTATGCCTCCTCCCGGGTCTCCGGGTGGTAGGTGATGGTCCGTCCGGTGGCCCGGCTCAGTTCCACGGCGGCTTCGGCGAGGGTGAATGCCTCCGGTCCGGTGAGGTCGTACGTCACCCCGTCGTGGCGGGTGTCCGCGCTCTCGGTGCCGGCCAGCAGGACGGCCGTCGCCGCGTCCGCGATGTCCTCGTGCGCCACCGCCGCGACCCGGCCGTCGCCGCCCGGGCCGCGCAGCACTCCGTCCGACCCGGTCATCGCCGGGATCCCGGCGAGGTACCAGCTGTCACGGAGGAAGGTGTAGCGCACCTCGGAGACACGGATGTGCGCCTCGGTGTGCCAGTGATCGCGACCGAAGGTGAACGTGGCGTCGGGTGCGGCACCGAGGAAGGACAGGTACACGATGCGTTCGACACCGGCGGCGACCGCCGCGTCCACGGCGGTGGTGTGTTCGCGTACCCGGTCGGGGCTCTCGTGCGCGGAGACGAGGAACAGGGTGTGCGCCCCGGCGAGCGCCCGGCGCATGGCCGCCCCGTCGCCATAGGAAGCGGGTGGAGCGGCGGCCGCGCCGGGCAGGTCCGGCAGCCGGGACGGGTCACGGCCCAGCAGCCGCACGGGGACGCCGGCGCGCACGAGCCGCTGGGCGACGTGGCCGCCGACTGCGCCGCTCGCTCCGGTGACCGCGATGATCGGGGCATCGGTGGCGGGTGTGGTGTTCATGCGGGGCTGCCTTCCTCGCGCGGCCAGGGACGCACCTCCACGACCGCGTCCACCGGGACGGGGCCGTAGATGTGCGGAAACTCCTCGCCGCCGGGCTCGAACGACTCGTACCGCACGGGCACGGAGAGCCGCGCGGGGTCGATGACGAGCACCACCAGGTCGGCCGGGGTCTCGGCATCGGCCGGGGCCCCGGCGCCGTACAGCATCTCGGCCACGCCGGGGAGCTGGTGGGGCAGCGAGCAGTGGATGAAGCCCTCTTCGTGCAGGGTGCGGCCGCGGGTGGACATCTCGTACGTCCCGATCCCGCGGGCCGCCTCCCACAGAGGGCCTTCGGTGAGGTGCAGAAGGAGTTCGGCCATGGGGCCAAACTAAGGGGTGTCCCGTGATCCCTGGCGCAGCAGCGCGCGGCGTCACATGCGGTACATCGCAAGGCGGAGGGGCGTCCGCATACTCCGCCGGGGCCGGGCGGCGAACAGCCGCCTTGCCACGCCGGGACGGTGGACGCCTCTGCGACCGCCCGGCCGTGCCGACGGCGGCTCAGTCCGTCAGCAGCTTCGCCTCGGTCTCCGGGTCCAGTCCCACCGCGGGCCGGTCCGGCCGCTGCGGCGCCGCGCCGCCCAGCCCGCACAGCCAGTCCCAGGTGTCCGTGACCGTCTCCTCGACCGGCCGGCAGCGCAGCCCGGCCGTGAGCGCCCGGCTGACGTCGCCCTGGTGCACGGCGTCGTACAGCTCGCCCGGCGGCAGCCAGATCGGCAGCTCGCTCCATGGCTCGACGCCCGCCGCGAGGATCTTCTCGGCGGCCGTCCAGCGCAGTTCGGCGCCGGAGCCGGTGGCGCGGACACAGGCGTCCAGCAGCTCACCCATGGTCGTGTGCCCCGGGCGGCTGACCACGTTGTACGGTCCGTGCAGTCCGCGTTCTGCCGCGTCCAGCAGCCAGTTGGCGAGGTCGCGGGCATCGATGTACTGGAGCGGGGTGTCCGGTGCCCCCGGGGCCAGTACCGGTCCGCCGCGGGCGATCCGCTGCAGCCACCACGGCAGCCTGCCGATGTTCTCCCACGGCCCGAGGATCAGTCCCGCCCTGGCCAGCAGGGCGCGGTCGCCGAACGCGTCGAGTGCGGCCAGTTCACCGCCGCGTTTGGCCAGCGCGTACGGGACGTCCGCCCCGGCGTCCGGCGAGGCCCCTCCCACCAGCGGGCCGTCCTCGGGGAGTCCGGCCGGGGCGGGGTGGTCGTACACCGAACGGCTGGAGACATAGGCGTACTGCCCGGCACGGCCGGCGAGCAGCCGGGCCGTGTCCCGTACGGCCGAGGGGGCGCCGCTCCAGGTGTCGACGACCAGGTCCCAGGTGTGCGCCCCTCCCTCGCTCTCCCCCGCGGCGGCGGCGAGCGCCACGAGTCCGTCGGCGCCGGTGCGGTCGCCGAACAGCTCTGTGACGCCCGCCGGGGGTGCGTGACGGCCGCGATGGAACACGGTGACCTGCCAGCCCCGTGCGAGCGCCGCCTCGGTGACGGCGCGCCCGACGAATTCCGTACCGCCCAGGATCAAGAGCCTCATGGGACCGACTCTGCCCGCAGCCGGGGCAGTTGGGAACAACTCCTCGCTCTGGGCGGAATCGGCGGGGTCCGGGCGGGGCGTCAGAGCACCCGCGCGAGCGGGCCCCGTGCGGCATGCGGGAAGGGGGACGGAACGGGTGAACGGGTGCCCCCGCTTGATGCGCCGACAGCGAACGGTCCCGGCGGGGCCGAGCCCCCTGATGGATGCTGGGCCCAGCGGTCCGCGAGGGTCGGGCCCCCATGGAGGTACCCGCGTGAGCGAGCGTCCGGAAACGCTGTACAAGGCCGTCGGCGGTATCGGCGTACTGCGCCGGCTGAGCAACACCTTCTACGACGAGGCGCTGGCCGACCCGCTGCTCGCCCCTGTCTTCGCGGGCTTCACCCCGACGCACATCGAGCATGTCGCCGTGTGGCTGGCCGAGATCTTCGACGGCCCCGCCGACTACACGGCGAGGCTCGGCGGCCACCAGGCCCTGTTGCGCACCCACCTCGGACTGTCGATCACCGAGCCACAGCGGCTGCGCTGGATGGAGCTGATGACGGCGGCGGTCGACAAGGAGCTGCCGGACGACGAGCTGCTGCGCCGCCGCGTCGTCGAGTACTTCGACTGGGGCACGAAGATCGCACGCGATGTCTCGGCGTCCCCGGCCGGCGAAGACCTCGGCGATCCCGGGCCGACACCGCGCTGGGGATGGGACGGCCTGCGCTGACTCTGCCCGCAACGTCCTTTATGTGCGGTCGAGTTCGGTACGGATCAGGGCCAGCAGTTCGTCCTCCGTCATGCCCAGCTCGCGTGCGTCCGCGACCACCTTGCGTACGTGTTCCAGCAGCCGGGCGCGGTGCGGCGAGGCGCCGCCGGTGACGACCGCACCCCGGCCCCGGCGCAGCTCGAGCAGCCCTTCCTCGCGGAGCTGCTGGTAGCCGCGGAGCACCGTATGGACGTTGACACCGAGGGACTCGGCAAGGACCCGGGCGGCGGGGAGCCGCTCGCCCGAGACCGCTGCCCCGTCGGCGACGGCCCGGCGGACGCAGGCCGCGATCTGGTCGCCGAGCGGCACGGTGGAGGTGGGATCGACCCGGAAGAGCATGGTCAGTGCTCCGCCCGGCGCCGGTCGATCAGGGTGTTGAGGAGCGCGGCACCGGTCGCGGAGTCGTCGACGGTCACCGCGAATTCCCGCCCGTCCACCAGCCTCGCCACCATCCCCTCGCCTGAGCGGATCATGACCCCAGTCCGTCCGGGCCGGATGCGGTAGCCCCAGCCGCCGTACTCCGCAAGGGCGTTGATGTCCCGGCTGGTCGCCGCCTCGATCCGCTCGAGCGGCACCCGGATGCGCGGCCAGGGCAACATCCCGGAGACGGTGATGCCCCGCCGGTCCACGCTCACGTACGGCCGGGCGAAGCTTGCCGGCACCATGCCGACGATCAGCAGCAGAACAGCGACGGACCAGTTGCCGACGAAGAAGAGGACGACTCCGAGGACGAGGAGTCCGAGCGCGACGAGCGGCAGCCACCAACTGTCGGCGCTGCGCGCCCATCCGGCGACCTCCCCGTCGGCGAGCACGATGCGTTCTCCGTCCATGGCCTCCGCGGAGCGGTCCGGCTGCTGCGGTACGGGGCCCAGTGCGGCCAGCACGAATCCGAGACCGGCGGCGAGTGCGCCGGCACCGAGGGCGGCGGCCAGCTGCCACATCGGGAACGACACACCCGGCGCACCTTCGCCGGCATCCAGGTTCACGATCAGCACGGCGGCCATCAGATAGCCGAAGAATCCGGCGAAGGCGTATCCCCCGGCGACCAGCAGGCGGTAGGCCCGGCGGGAGAAGTTCTCCTTCACCATCATGGTGGCCCACAAGGCGGCGGTCACCACGAGCAGGACGACGGTGACGAGGACGTACGACGTCCGGCCCGCATGGCCGTTCGCCTGCCCGCCGGCCTCGAAGTGGCTGGCCAACTGTCCGGGCAGCCGGTCGCGGAACGCGGCCAAGAGGGCCAGGTCGACGATGAGCGCGAGCAGGAACGGCAAGGCGACCAGGATCGCGCAGCGGGCATTCTTACGGTTCATGAAAACCTCCTTGTTCGCATGCTAGTAGAACAATGAGGTGCCGGTAAAGCGCTGTGCCCCGCACCGGGAAGGTTCATCCGGTACAGGGCACAGCGCGTCGGCCGGCATGCCGTCGGGCGAGAGAGTGGTCAGGCGTGTTCGAGGGGGAACGCGCCGCGGTGTCCGGTGCCCGAACCCTCCGCCGGGCGCGCCTCGAACTCACGGCAGCTCCAGATCTCCTGGACGAATCCGGTCCGCCGGTCCCACAGACCGATGACGTCGTCCTCGCCCGCCGCCCCCCGGTACGCGTCCTTGGCACCCCGGAAACAGGCGAGGCCACCGGACAGTCCACGGCCGGGCGCCGGGAAGTAGTCCGAGAACGCACAGGCGATGCAGGTCTGCAGACGGACTCCGGGCGGCAGGATGCGCTGGATCGTGGCGAGCGCGGTGGCGAAGTCGCACTCGGCTCGGCGCGAACCGTAGACCGCGCCGCCGAAGTGCAGCTCCAGATGGAGATCGGCGTCGGGGCGGCGCAGCGACAGCAGGCAGCTGAGGGTGGCCTGATGGACCATGCCGTCCGAGATCACCGGCAGTGGCAGGTCCCACTCCAGCACGCAGTCGGTGAGCGCGCCGTCCGCCAGGGCGAACATGCCGCTCTCCGGCTGCGTTCCGGGGACCGGTCCGAGGTCGTCGAAGCTCTCGCCCTCGAAATCGACGCCCCGGATCCGGATGCGGAGTTGCTGTCCGTCGGTGGTGAGGATGATGGCGTCGGAACCCTGGCGGTCCCGATACCAGCCTGCCCATGACTCGTCTGTCATGGGCAGGGACTGTAGCCCGTGCCCGTCGGCGTCCCCCTGCCGCCCTCCGCTTGCGTGCCGATGGGGGCTCAGCCCGCCTGCGGTTCCCGCCACATGGGCCACATTGCCGGGCCGTCCGGAAGGTCCACGGTCGTGCCCATGAAGATGAACCCGAGCCGTTCGTAGAGTCGGCGGCTGCGCGCGCTGCTCGCCTCCAGATAGGCGGGAACGCCGTCGCGGTCGCAGCGCTCGGACCTGCTCCCGGTCCGCCGCGTCCGCCTGCCGCATCCGTACACCCATGCCCGGCTCCCGCCCTCACACGCCCATGAACTCGCGCGACCTCAACCGAAGAGACCGACCGGCACAGAATCTCAGAGTTGGAGCCATACGGGTCCGGTGGGAGCCCGGCCGGTCCCCGCCGCCCTCCTCCCTCCGGTCAGTGCGTCCGACGGGTGACGAACTCCGCCAGGGCCAGCAGGTCACCCGCCGCGGTCAAGTCGGGAACCGCCCGGGACAGATGGTGGACGGCGCGGGCCATTCGGTCCCCCGCGCAGGCCTGTGCCCAGTCCCGGCCGCCGGCCCGGTCGACGGCATCGGCGGCGCGGCTCACCTCGTCGGGCGTGTTCATGGAGCCCCGGTAGAGCCCGGCGAGTTCGGCCGCGGCCGGGGTGTGGGAGGTCAGTGCGGCGACCACCGGCAGAGACTTCTTGTGGGCGGCGAGATCCGCCCCGACCGGCTTCCCGGTCTGCATCGGGTCCCCCAGATGCCGATCAGGTCGTCGATGAGCTGGAAGGCGAGACCCGCCTCCCGGCCGAAGCCGTCCATCGCGCCGACCGCCCGCTCCCCCACCCCCGCGTACAGCGCGCCGAGCGCGCAGGCGCAGCCGAGCAGGGCGCCGGTCTTGGCTGTGGCCATGGCAAGGCACTCGTCCAGCGATACCTCGTCGGGGCCGCGTTTTTCGAAGGAGCAGTCCGCCTGCTGACCCGCACAGAGTTCGATGACGCAGCCGGCGAGCCGGGCCGAGGCGCGCGCCGACACCGGGCGGGAGTCCTCGGCGAGCAGCCGGTGAGCGAGGGCGAGCATGGCGTCGCCCGCGATGACGGCGGCCGGGATACCGAAGACCGTCCAGGCCGTGGGACGGTGTCTGCGGGTCCGGTCCTCGTCGATGACATCGTCGTGCAGGAGGCTGAAGTTGTGGACCAGTTCCACGGCCACGGCTGCCCGCACCGCCCGCTCGGGGTCGCCGCCCAACGCCCTGGTCGCGGCGAGGACGAGCGCGGGTCTGATCGCCTTGCCGGCCTGCCCGCCGGCCGCGGAGCCGTCGGCGTGCTCCCAGCCGAAGTGGTACATCGCCACGCGCCGGATGGATCCGGGCAACGATTCGACCGCGGCCCGCAGTTGTGGGTCTACGAGGTTCCGGGCACATTCCAGGAGCGCCGCGGCCTCGTTGCCCTCGGTGGCGGCGTCCGTACTGATCATGGTCACAGGCTCCCCCTGGGGCACCCTCTGACCGGGGTGCGCCGGCTCGGGGCACCCCGGTCAGGCGCACCCCCGGACCGGGGGTGTGGGTGGTTTCGGTGAGCACCCGGGTCCGGAGCAATCCGGACCCGGGGCATGGATGGACTCGGTGAGCGGGTGGTTTCCACGCGGTCATTGCGGTGGGGCACCCTGGTCGGGCGCACCCCGGGCCGAGGCCGTCACGGGCGCGGAACCGGATCCTGGCGGTCCGGTCCGGGCCCTCTGACCGTCAGCGCCAGCGGCTGACCTCGACGTTCTCCAGGACGCCCAGGGCGTCCGGCACCAGGACGGCCGCCGAGTAGTACGCCGTCACCAGGTACGAGATGATCGCCTGCTCGTCGATACCCATGAACCGGACCGAGAGGCTCGGCTCGATCTCGTCCGGGATGCCGGTCTGCTGCAGTCCGATGACCCCCTGCTCCGCCTCGCCCGTTCGCATGCAGATGATCGACGTGGTGCGGGCGTCGGTGACCGGGATCTTGTTGGACGGGAAGATGGGCACCCCGCGCCAGGCGGGCACATGGTGTCCGCCGATCTCCACACTCTCCGGCACCAGTCCACGCTTGCTGCACTCGCGGCCGAAGGCGGCGATGGCCCGCGGATGCGCGAGGAAGAGCTTCGATCCGCGGCGGCGCGAGAGCAGTTCGTCCATGTCGTCGGGGCTGGGCACCCCGTCGTGCGGCTGGAGGCGCTGCCCGTAGTCGCAGTTGTTGAGCAGCCCGAACTCGCGGTTGTTGATCAGCTCGTGCTCCTGGCGCTCGCGGAGCGCCTCGACCGTGAGCCGCAACTGCTGCTCGGTCTGGTTCATAGGCTGGTTGTAGAGGTCGGCGACCCGGCTGTGGACCTTCAGCACGGTCTGGGCGACGCTCAACTCGTACTCACGAGGGGCAGATTCGTAGTCCACGAACGTGTGCGGCACGACGGCCTCACCGACATGGCCCGCGGAGAGGTCGATCTCCGCCTCGCCGTACTTGTTGGTGCGCTGGTGGGGGATGTTGAGCAGCCCGGTGAGATGCGCGCGGAGCGACTCCGCCCGCTCGGCGAGGTTGAGCACGTCCGCCCGCCTGAGCGTGAGCACCGTGCACGCTGTGACGGCACGTGCGGTGTACTCCCAGACGGCGTCGCCCTCGATCAGCGAGTGGTCGCCGAAATAGGCCCCGTCGGCGTGCACCCCGAGCACGGTCTCGTCGCCGTAGGGGCCGGTGCCTACCTTCTCGACCTTGCCGTGCGCCAGCAGGAAGACCCGGTCCGCCGATTCCCCGGACGCGGCGATCACCTGACCTGCGGCGATCTCGCGCTGTTCGCACCGGCGGGCCAGCTCGGCAAGCACCTCCTCGTCGGCGAAGTCCCGCAGGACGGGCAGCTCGCCGAGTTCCGCGGGGATCACCGTGACCTGGTCACCGGTCTGCACGAAGGTCACCCTGCCGTCTCCGACCGAGTAGCTCAGCCGGCGGTTCACCCGGTATGTGCCGCCCTGCACCTGCACCCAGGGGAGCATGCGCAGCAGCCACCGCGAGGTGATCTCCTGCATCTGCGGAGCGGACTTGGTGGTCGTCGCGAGGTTCCGCGCGGCCGCCGTGCCCAGACTCTGCTGCGGCGATACCTGCGCGTTCTGAACCTCTTCACCAACGGACATCTGACGTCCTCTCGATCATCGGCTGACCTGCGTGAAAAGCCTTTCAGTACGGGGACTCGGCACGCCATTACACAAAAGAGTGTGACTAATCGGGCTTTGGGCTGGGCACGACGCTCCGCGATGTCTCCGGGGGCGATTAACTTGCATCCTCGATGCAAGTTATCTAACGTGACGGCCATGCGGCTGACGAGATTCACGGACGTGGCGCTGCGCGTACTGATGCGCCTCGCCGTCGTGGAGAACGAGGAACCGCCGACCACCCGGGAGGTGGCGGCGACCATGCAGGTGCCGTACACCCACACCGCGAAGGTGGTCGCCCGGCTCCAGCACCTCGGCCTGATCGAGGCGCGACGCGGCCGCGGCGGCGGGCTCACCCTCACCGGAGCCGGTCGGTCCGCATCGATCGGCGGACTCGTCCGCCGGCTCGAAGGGCCCGGCGATGTGGTCGATTGCGAGGGCAGCACCCCCTGCCCGCTGCGCTCGGCCTGCCGGCTGCGCGGCGCCCTGCGCCTGGCGGAGGAGGCCTTCTATGCCTCGCTCGACCCGATCACCGTCGCCGAACTCGTCACTTCCCCCACCGGCCCCCTGCTGATCGGCATCAGCAGCAGCCGTCCCGCCGACTGACCCCCCGCCCGGCACAGCCCGGGCTCGCCTCTGCCCAAAATAAGAATCTGAAATACCAATTCAAAACCCTGAGGAGTCCGCCCGATGCTCTCCGAGTCGTCGACCGCCACCGTCCGTGCCACCCTCCCCGCCGTCGGCGCAGCCATCGGGGACATCGCCGATCTCTTCTACCGCAAACTCTTCGACGCCCACCCCGAGCTGCTGCGCGACCTCTTCAACCGCGGCCACCAGGCCTCCGGCGCCCAGCGCCAGGCCCTCGCCGGGTCCATCGCCGCGTTCGCGACCCAGCTGGTCGAGCACCCGGACACCCGTCCCGACGTGATGCTCAGCCGCATCGCCCACAAGCACGCCTCGCTCGGCGTGACCGCCGCACAGTACGAGGTGGTGCACACCCATCTCTTCGCCGCCATCGCCGAGGTGCTCGGTGACGCGGTCACGCCGGAGGTCGCGGCCGCCTGGGACGAGGTCTACTGGCTGATGGCCAACGCCTTGATCGCCATCGAGGACCGGCTCTACGCCCAGCGGGGCCTCGTCGCCGGTGACGTCTGGCGTGAATGGGAGGTGGTCGCGAGGATCGAGGAGAACGACGACGTCGCCACCTTCCAGCTTCGCCCGGCCGACGGCGCGCCCGCCCCCGCCTTCCGGCCCGGTCAGTACGTCTCCGTGCAGGTGGAACTGCCCGACGGAGCCCGGCAGATTCGGCAGTACAGCCTTACCTGCGGTCCCGGGTCCCAGCTGCACTCGATCACCGTCAAGCGGGTGCACGGCGGCGGTTCGCCCGACGGCGAGGTCTCGGCGCACCTGCACGCCACCACCCGGGCCGGTGACCGGCTGCGCGTCTCCGCCCCGTACGGCGATCTGGTCATCGACGCCGTCGACGCCCCGCTGCTGCTCGCCTCCGCGGGCATCGGCTGCACCCCGATACTGTCGATGCTGGAGCACCTCGCGGCGACCGGCCACCGGGCCCCGGTCACCGTCGTGCACGGCGACCGCTCCCCGGCCGACCACGCCCTGCGCGCCGACCATGCGCAGCTCACCGCCAAGCTGCCGGACGCCGCAGCACACTTCTGGTACGAGAACCCGGAGCCCGGCCACCCGGCCGACCGCACCGACCTGGTCGACCTGGGCAGCATTCCGGTCCTGCCCGGCACGCACGCGTACCTCTGCGGACCGCTGCCCTTCATGCGGGCCGTGCGCACCCAGCTGCTGGCCAAGGGTGTCCCGGCGTCCGACATCCACTACGAGGTGTTCGGCCCCGACCTGTGGCTCGCCCAGGACTGAACCGCCGTGGGTGCTCGCGGACTTGACCGGATCGGCTCGCACGCCGCCCGAACAGAGGGCCCGGGAATGGCCCGGAGTCCGGCACTCCGGTACAAGCGCTGTAAGGATTCGCTCCCCACGCGCACCAAGGAGACGGCCATGTCCTCACCCATGTCCGCGAGCACCTTCCTCGAAGCCCTGATGAACGAAGGGCTCACCGTCGTCCGGGTCGACGACTGGCGTACGCACAACCGCAACCACAGGATGGGCACCGGGAGTGGCAGCCCCGCAAGGTCGATCCGCGCGGCTTCACGACGGACTGCCTGCGCGCCCGGATCCACGACCCGCTGACGTAGCCGCACGCCCCCGCCCGAGGTCACCGGGGTGCCGGGCGACAATGGGCTCATGCCCTTGGACCCGCCCGCCCTCTCCCGGCTGCGGCCGGTGCTCCCGTCACCCCTGCAACCGGCCGAGGACGAGCGCTTCGCCCGGCACGGCGTCCGGCTCCTGCTCAAACGCGACGATCTGATCCACCCCGATCTGCCGGGCAACAAGTGGCGCAAACTCTCCCCCAACCTGGCGGCCGCCGCCGGGCGCACCGTGCTGACCTTCGGCGGTGCGTACTCCAACCATCTGCGTGCCACCGCTGCCGCAGGCCGACTGCTCGGCTTCCCGACCGTCGGTGTCGTGCGCGGCGACGAGCTGGCCGGCCGCCCGCTCAACCCGTCGCTGGCGCAGTGCGCGGCGGACGGCATGCGTCTGCGCTTCGTGGACCGTGCGACGTACCGCGCGAAGACCGATCCAGCGGTCCTGGCGGGGCTGCTGAGCGACTGCGGGGAGTGCGTCGTCGTCCCGGAGGGCGGCAGCAACACCCTGGCCGCACAGGGCTGCACAGCGCTGGGGCGAGAGCTGCGCGGCCGGGCCGATGTGGTCGCGGTCGCGTGCGGCACCGGTGGCACCCTCGCCGGTCTCGCCGCGGGCCTCGCACCCGGTCAGCACGCACTCGGTATCCCGGTGCTGCGCGGCGGCTTCCTCGGGGACGCGGTACGGGAGCTGCAGCGGGAGGCGTTCGGCGGCCCGGCCGGGGCGTGGTCGCTGGACGAGCGCTTCACCTTCGGCGGCTATGCCCGGACGACACCGGAGCTGCACGCCTTCGCCGACGACTTCGAAGACCGGCACGGGCTGCCCGTCGAGCGTCTCTATGTCGCCAAATTGCTCTATGGACTGACGACACTCGCCCAGGAGGGCGCGTTCGCTCCGGGCACCACGGTCGCCGCTGTCGTCACGGGTCAGCCCTGGGGAGCGTCGGACTCCTCCCGGTAGGCCGCCGCCTCCTCCAGGTCCAGCCGCCGCAGCAGGTTCCGCAGCATCTCGTCGTCGATCCGGCGCTCGTCCCGCAGCCTGACGAAGACGGTGCGCTCGGCCTCGATCATTTCGCCGGCCAGCCTCCGGTAGGTGTCGTCCGCCGACTCCCCGGTCAGCGGATTGGAGGCGCCGAGCCTCTCCCACACGGCGTTGCGGCGGCGCTCCAGGACGGCGCGGAGCCGGTCGGTGAGCGGTCCGGGCAGGCAGTTGCGCGGGTCCTGGAGGAGCTCTTCCAGGCGCGCCCCGGCGGCCGCGGACGCCTCGCTCTGGGCCTGTGCCTCGGCGAGGGTCTCGGCCTGCGCGTCGCGCCCGGGGAGCTTCAGGACGCGCACCAGGAGCGGCAGGGTGAGCCCCTGGATGACCAGCGTGCCGATGACGGTCGTGAAGGTCAGGAAGAGCACCAGGTTGCGGGCCGGGAAGGGGGCCCCTGCGGTCGTCACCACCGGAATGGAGAAGGCGATGGCGAGCGAGACGACGCCGCGCATCCCGGCCCAGCCGACGATCAGGGGCGAGGTCCAGTTGGTCTCCGGTTCGCCTTCCCTGATCCGGCGCGAGAGCCAGCGGGGCAGGTACGCGGCCGGGTACACCCAGACGAAGCGGACCACGACGACGGCGAGGAACACGGCAACCGCGTACCAGAGCGCCTCCGCGACGGCATACGTACCGAGCCCCTTCAGCACGAAGGGCAACTGCAGTCCGATCAGCGCGAAAACCGCCGACTCCAGGATGAAGGCGACCATCTTCCACACGGCCGCCTCCTGGAGCCGGGTCGCGAAGTCGACCTGCCAGGAGCGGTGCCCCAGGTAGAGCGCGACGACCACCACGGCGAGCACTCCGGAGGCATGCACCCGTTCCGCCGCCGCGTACGCCACGAAGGGGATCAGCAGCGACAGGGTGTTCTGCAGCAGGGGTTCCCTGAGATGGGTACGGAGCCAGTGCAGCGGCACCATCAGCACGAGGCCGACCCCGACACCGCCGACCGCCGCCAGGAAGAACTCGCCGATCCCGGCTCCCCAGCTCATGCCCTCGCCGACGGCTGCGGCCAGCACCACCTTGAAGGCGGTGATCGCGGTCGCGTCGTTCACCAGGGACTCGCCCTGCAGGATCGTCGTGACCCGGGCGGGCAGCCCCACCCGACGGGCGATGGCGGCCGCCGTGACGGCGTCCGGCGGCGCGATGACGGCGCCCAGCACCAGCGCGGCGGTCAGCGGCAGGTCGGGCACGAGCCAGTACGCCAGCCAGCCGACCGCGAAGGTCGCAAAGAGGACGTAGCCGACGGAGAGCAGGGCGATCGGCCTGATGTTGGCCCGCAGATCGAGATACGAGCTGTCGACCGCAGCCGTGTAGAGCAGCGGCGGCAGCAGCAGCGGCAGCACGATGTGCGCGTCCAGGGTGTACGTCGGCACCCCGGGCAGGTAGGAGGCGAGCAGCCCCGCGGTCACCAGCAGCAGCGGGGCCGGCACCGGGGTGCGCCTCGCCGCGCCCGCGATCGCGGCACTGGCCGCGACCAGTGCCACCAGGGGCAATGCGTCCATCTCACGGTCCTCGCATCCGTCGTAACCTGACAATCATGAGTGAGTGCCTGCACGTTCTCGAACTGCCGAGCCCCGAGCCTGTCCCGCTCGATGCCACATGTCCCGAATGTCTTGCCGCGGGCACCCACCCCGTGCAACTGCGGCTCTGCCTGGTCTGTGGCCATGTCGGCTGCTGCGACTCGTCGCCCCTGCAGCACGCGACGGGACACTTCAAGGAGACCGGCCATCCGGTCATGCGGAGCTTCGAGCCGGGAGAGAGCTGGCGCTGGTGCTTCGAGGACGGTTCGATCGTCTGACGCCTGGGTACGTCAAACCGGCGCCGGTTCTTCGTAATTGACCGTCGCAGACCTCTAGCCACTGTGCGTACTCATGGGTTTACCATGAGTGACAGTTGTTGGGGTGGGGTCCCGGCGACACGGCATCATGGATCGCGATAGCGTCGCCGGGCCAAGAACCGAAGACGTACCGCATGGCTCCGGGGCACCCTCCCGGAACCTCGAATGAGTTTGTGCCACCTTGGAGGTGAGGGTGTCCCAGATCGCAGGCGAGCCCGGGAATCAGGACTTCGTGGAAGTCCGGCTGCCCGCTGCGGGTGCCTATCTGTCGGTGCTGCGTACGGCCACGGCCGGTCTCGCAGCGCGCTTGGACTTCACTCTCGACGAGATCGAGGATCTTCGCATCGCGGTCGACGAAGCCTGCGCGATCCTGCTTCAGCAGGCCGTGCCGGGCTCTGTCCTCAGCTGCGTGTTCCGGCTCGTCGACGATTCCCTTGAGGTGACCGTGGCCGCCCCGACGACGGACGGCCGGGCCCCGGAGCGCGACACCTTCGCCTGGACGGTGCTCTCCGCGCTGGCCGGCAAGGTCGACTCCACGGTCGCCGATGACCGTACGGTCAGCATCAGCCTGTACAAACAGCGCGGCGCGGGACCCGGGCCGGCGTGAGCAACGGGAACGGGGACGGTCCGGTGCGGGACGAGACGATCCGACCAGGGGTGGTGCGAGCAGCAGGCATCCCGGAGCAGCAGGCCCTGCCCCATCCGGTGGACGGGGCGGACGGGCCGGTGGTCCGTACGGTCGCGGTGGAGCAGTCGCAGGCGGAGCGGGCAGGCCAGATGAGCGAGCACGGGCACCACGATCCACATGACCGCAGCGGGGCGCGGGCGCTCTTCTACGAGCTGCGGGAACTCCCCGACGGCTCACCGGAGAAGGCCGAGCTGCGCAACCGGCTGGTGCGGATGCATCTGCCGCTCGTGGAGCATCTGGCCCGCCGGTTCCGCAACCGCGGCGAGCCGCTCGACGATCTGACCCAGGTCGCCACCATCGGCCTGATCAAGTCGGTGGACCGGTTCGACCCGGACCGGGGCGTCGAGTTCTCGACGTACGCCACGCCGACCGTCGTCGGCGAGATCAAGCGCCACTTCCGCGACAAGGGCTGGGCGGTCCGGGTGCCGCGCCGGCTGCAGGAGCTGCGCCTCTCGCTCACCACGGCCACCGCCGAGCTCTCCCAGCAGCACGGCCGGTCGCCCACGGTGCACGAGCTGGCGGAGCGGCTGAGCATCTCCGAGGAAGAGGTCCTGGAGGGCCTGGAATCGGCCAATGCGTACAGCACACTGTCGCTCGACGTGCCGGACACGGACGACGAGTCCCCGGCGGTGGCGGACACGCTGGGCTCGGAGGACGAGGCGCTGGAGGGCGTCGAGTACCGGGAGTCACTGAAGCCGCTGCTGGAGGACCTGCCGCCCCGGGAGAAGCGCATCCTGCTGCTCCGGTTCTTCGGCAACATGACCCAGTCGCAGATCGCGCAGGAGGTCGGCATCTCGCAGATGCATGTCTCGCGTCTGCTGGCGCGCACGCTGGCGCAGCTGCGCGAGCGGCTGCTCGTCGAGGAGTAGCCGGACGGGCTGCGGGTGCTGTGGTTCAGCAGTCGCACGGGTGCGCCTCCGCGCCTAGTGCCCCTCCCGGCAAGCTTTGCCCCGTCGCATCGTGGGGCGCACATTGCCGGTCACGGCACCGGGACGTGTTTCGAAAGTAGCGTCGTCCCCCGTAGGGCTGGCCAGGCGGGACTTTCGAAACACGCCCTGGCTGCGGACGAGCCGTGCTGCGGGGTCACGCCTCCGGCGTCGCGCCCGGTCCCCGGATGCCGAGCGCTTCCCGGGTCGCCGGCCTGGCCAGCTGGAAAAGCGCCGTCAGCGAAACCGCGGCGAGGACGATCCCGGCCGGGATCAGCGCGCCGTGCGACCGCAGCAGCGTCCAGGCCACCGGCAGCGCGATGATCTGTGTGATGAGCGCCGGGCCACGGCTCCAGCTGCGCCGCCGCATCAGTCCGCGGGACGCGATGAGCGGGATCAGGCCCAGGACGATCAGAGTGAGCCCGCCCGTCTCCGCCTGCTGCGGGCTCTCGGGCTGGCCGAGCAGCCCCATGACCAGCATGTAGATCCCGCCGAGGGCGAGCGCCGCCCCTTCGAGGACATTGAGCCCGGCCACGAGAGTGATCCTGGCCGGCTTCGTCGGCTCGGCCATGGGCGACGAGGACGGCGTGTTCTGCTGAGTACTCACCCTTGCAGGTTGACATCCCGTCCCGGTGAAAGCGAAGCCGGGGTCCGGGCCGGGGTGCCGCGCCCGAGCTCCTCGCAGCCGGGCCGTCACCGAACGTGAAGGGCAGGGGGCGGGACTTCAGACCGGTACCGCACGGTAGGTAGTCTGGCGGTCATGCGTGCACTCCTCGTGGTCAATCCAGCTGCTACCACCACCAGTGCGCGCACCCGTGAGGTGCTCATTCACGCGCTCGCCAGCGAGATGAAGCTGGAGGCGGTGACCACGGAGTACCGAGGGCATGCCCGGGACCTGGGACGGCGGGCCGCGGACTCGGACGACATCGACCTCGTCGTCGCCCTCGGCGGCGACGGCACGGTCAACGAGGTCGTGAACGGCCTGCTGCACCGCGGTCCCGACATGGACAGCCTGCCGAGCCTGGCCGTGGTCCCCGGTGGCTCCACCAATGTCTTCGCGCGCGCCCTCGGCCTGCCGAACGACGCGGTGGAGGCGACCGGCGCCATCCTGGACGCGCTCGCCAACCGGACCGAACGCACGGTCGGCCTGGGACTTGCGGCCGGCACGCCGGGCACCGAGGACGAGTCGGTCCCCGAACGCTGGTTCACGTTCTGTGCCGGTCTCGGATTCGACGCGGGCGTGGTCGGCCGCGTCGAACAGAAGCGCGAACTCGGGAAGCGGTCCACGCATGCGCTGTACGTGCGCCAGGTGGTCCGGCAGTTCCTGGAGGAGCCGCACCGGCGGCACGGGGTGATCACGCTGGACATCCCCGGCCAGGACCCGGTCACCGATCTCGCGCTCTCCATAATTTCGAACACCGCCCCCTGGACCTACCTGGGGAATCGCCCGATGTACGCATCCCCGAAGGCGTCGTTCGACACCGCCCTGGACATCCTCGGGCTGAAGCGCCTCTCCACTCCGGCGGTCGCCCGGTACGGCACCCAGCTGCTCACCTCGACCCCCGAGAGGGGCCCGCACGGCAAGCACGCGGTTTCACTCCATGACCTCACGGACTTCACCTTGCATTCAAAGGCCCCGCTGCCCTTCCAGATGGACGGTGACCACCTGGGCCTGCGTACGAGTGTGACGTTCACAGGCGTACGCCGTGCACTGCGTGTGATTGTGTGAGCGGAAGGGCCCAAAGTCCTTTAACTCGAACGTTTGGACTGGCTTCCACCCCATGGAAGTACGGCTGTGACCTAGCCGACACCGAGGAATCAAAAAAAAGTTTCCAGAAGGGGTTGTATCCGCCGCCGAGGTTTGCGAATCTCTACATGGCGATCGGGACGGCCCGCAACAACAGCCTCCACTGAGAGCCAGAACCCCTCCTCACTTGCACAGGACCACAACCAGTTCATCTGGGCGTCGGCCCATCACCTGCGGGGGGATTCGTGAAAGCGTTCACATTCACAAGCAACGTGTATGTAATACCAAGGAGAGGTAGCAGCCATGGACTGGCGTCACAACGCCGTTTGTCGTGAGGAAGACCCCGAGCTGTTCTTCCCCATCGGCAACACCGGTCCTGCGCTGCTGCAGATCGAGGAAGCCAAGGCCGTCTGCCGTCGCTGCCCCGTCATGGAGCAGTGCCTGCAGTGGGCGCTCGAGTCCGGCCAGGACTCCGGCGTCTGGGGTGGCCTCAGCGAGGACGAGCGCCGCGCAATGAAGCGCCGTGCCGCTCGCAACCGGGCGCGTAACGCCAGCGCCTGATTCGACGCCACCGCTACGAGCCTCAGTCAGGCGGCGCGTACAGAGCGTACGCACGAACCCGCCCCCCGAGTCGCAGCGCGCAGCACCCCAAAAGCGCACGCATGAAGCAGTGGGCCCGGACCGTGATCAACGGTCCGGGCCCACTGCTTTGCGCGTTCCCGTATCCGCCGTCCGCCGGGTGCGCCCCGGCGGCGGCCGGTCACTTCTCCGCGCGGACCGGAATGTCGAGGACCACCCGGGTGCCGCGCTCGGGGGCCGGGACCATGCCGAACGATCCGCTCAACTCGCCCTCCACCAGCGTCCGTACGATCTGCAGCCCCAGGTTGCCGGCCCGCTGCGGGTCGAACCCCTCGGGCAGCCCGCACCCGTCGTCCTGGACGGTGATCAGCAATCGCGCCTCGGCCGACAAGCCGCCGCGCACCGCCGAGACCTCAACCGTGCCGGTCTGGCCGACGGTGAACGCGTGTTCCAGGGCGTTCTGCAGCACCTCGGTGAGCACCATGGCGAGCGGAGTGGCCACTTCCGCATCGAGGATGCCGAAGCGACCATTACGCCGGCAGACGACCCGGCCCGGGGAGATCTCGGAGACCATCGCGATGACCCGGTCGGCGATCTCGTCGAACTCGACCCGCTCGTCCAGATTCTGGGACAGCGTCTCGTGGACGATGGCGATCGAACCGACGCGCCGTACCGCCTCGTTGAGGGCTTCACGGCCCTGCGTGGACTCCATCCGCCGGGCCTGCAGACGCAACAGGGCAGCCACCGTCTGGAGGTTGTTCTTCACCCGGTGATGGATCTCCCGGATGGTGGCGTCCTTCGTGATCAACTCGCGCTCGCGGCGACGCAGTTCGGTGACGTCACGGAGGAGGACCAGGGAGCCGATCCGGACTCCCTTGGGCTTGAGCGGGATCGCCCGCAGTTGGATCACGCCGCCCGCGCATTCCACCTCGAACTCGCGGGGTGCGTAACCGCTCGCCAGTTTGACCAGGGCTTCGTCCACCGGGCCGCGGGAGGGAGCGAGTTCGGCAGTGGTCCGGCCGAGGTGGTGTCCGACGAGGTCGGAGGCAAGACCCAGGCGGTGGTACGCGGAAAGGCCGTTGGGGCTGGCGTACTGGACGACGCCGTCGGCATCGAGCCTGATCAGGCCGTCACCGACGCGCGGCGAGGCATCCATGTCGACCTGCTGGCCCGGGAACGGGAAGGCCCCCGCGGCGATCATCTGGGCCAGGTCGGAGGCCGACTGCAGATAGGTGAGCTCCAGCCGTGAAGGCGTGCGGACGGTCAGGAGGTTCGTGTTGCGGGCGATGACGGCCAGAACCCGGCCCTCGCGGCGTACGGGGATCGACTCGACCCGAACCGGCACCTCCTCGCGCCACTCCGGGTCGCCCTCGCGCACGATCCGGCCCTCGTCGAGCGCCGCGTCCAGCAGCGGACGGCGGCCGCGCGGCACCAGATGGCCGACCATGTCGTCCTGGTACGAAGTGGGTCCCGTGTTGGGCCGCATCTGGGCGACGGACACATAGCGGGTCCCGTCGCGGGTGGGCACCCACAGGACGAGGTCGGCGAAGGACAGGTCGGAGAGCAGCTGCCACTCCGAGACCAGCAGATGCAGCCACTCGAGGTCGGTGTCGCCGAGGGCTGTGTGCTGGCGGACGAGGTCGTTCATGGAGGGCACGTGTGCGAGCGTACCTGTGGATACGCGATGGTTCCGAACCGAACGACCTGCTTGTGCGTGCAAGGGGAGAGGGGCCGGAAATTGGCGTGCTCCGATGGATGGACAGACGAGAATGGTCTAGTCCACAATGCTCAAGTCAGAGCTTCCGCTCTCCCCGCACAGGAGAGTGGATCGAGGTACCCGCGCTCTCTGCCCTGACTGCGCCGGCACCTCCCCGGCCGGAGGCACCGCACACCGCCGGCCGAGCAACTCCGGGCTGCGGTGCCGGACGGGCTGAGGGTCCCGTCCTGGCGCCGCGGCCCGCGGGTGTTTCTGCGGGCCTCCCGCCGGAGACCGGCACGGGTCAGCAGGTCTCGGTGACCGCCGCCAGGGCACGGGGCGCGTCCGGGTCCTGGCCACGGGGAGATCGTCACCTCGTACGCAGGCATCTGCAGCGGCAGGATCTCCAGGATCGGCTGGACCTCCTCGGCGACCCCGGCCGCCGGCCGTACGAATCCCGCGGACGCCGCCTCCACCTGGGCCTGGGGGCCGACCATGGAGAGGTCCGCGCCGCAGCCGCACGACCGGTCCAGGACCGACCGGAGGGCCTTGCCGCCGCGGCCGTCCGTGATGACGGCGATCACCCGGGAGATGTTGTCGACCATGGCGAGCGGGCCGTGCAGCAGATCGGCGCCGGAGCAGAAGAGAGCGGCGATGCAGCTCCTCCCCGTCCGACCACGGGGTACAGGAGATCCCGCAGGGCGAAGGGAACCCGGAGGTCGCCTGCGGGTTGCCAGGCTCTGCTAGATTGGCCTTAGATTGGTCTATACCACATAGAGACTCTTCAGATCGGCAGGCCCCGCGTGGAAGTTGTCATCGTCCCGGACGCCAAGGCAGGCGGCGAACTCATCGCGGGAGCCATCGGCGCCCTGCTGAGCCGCAAGCCCGACGCCCTTCTCGGCGTTGCCACCGGCTCGACCCCGCTGCCCATCTACCAGGCCCTGGCGGCCAAGGTGCGCTCCGGCGAGGTGGACGCCTCGCGTGCGCGCATCTGCCAGCTCGACGAGTACGTCGGGCTGCCGTCGGGCCACCCCGAGTCGTACCGTTCGGTGGTGCTGCGCGAGGTCGTCGAGCCGCTCGGACTGTCCGAGGAGTCCTTCATGGGCCCGGACGGCTCCGCCGAGGACGTCCAGGCCGCCTGCGAGGCCTACGACAAGGCGCTCGCCGCGGCGGGCGGAGTGGACCTTCAGCTGCTCGGGATCGGCACGGACGGGCACATCGGCTTCAACGAGCCGTGCTCCTCGCTGGCGTCCCGTACCCGGATCAAGACGCTGACCGAGCAGACCCGGGTCGACAACGCGCGCTTCTTCGACAACGACATCAGCCAGGTGCCGCACCACGTCATCACGCAGGGCATCGGCACGATCCTGGAGTCCCGCCACCCGATCCTGCTGGCGACGGGCGAGGGCAAGGCCGAGGCGGTGGCGCTGACAGTGGAGGGGCCGGTAGCGTCGTTCGTACCGGCGTCGGCCCTGCAACTGCATCCGCACGCGACGGTGGTCGTGGACGAGGCCGCAGCGTCGAAGCTGAAGCTGGCGGACTACTTCCGGGCCACGTATGCGGCGAAGCCGCGGTGGCAGGGGATCTAAGAGCTCGAAAGGGCCGGGGCACCGTGCGGGGTGTCCCGGCCCTTTCGTGTGCCGGAGTGTGCCGGATGCACGACCGGCTTGCGCGTCGTCCTCGAACGCCGGACCGGGGTCGGAACCGTTCCTGGAGACTGAGCAGGAGTGAGTCCATTCAGCCGCACGCCCCGAACGGTCTTGGGCGCACTGGTCCCCGGCGTACTCAACCCCGGGGCGGCGACACGCATCCCGTGCGTGGTCCGATCCCGGGAGGCCAGTTCCCTGCGCGACCTGGCCAGGTGGGTACGGCCAATGGCGGCAGGGAAGCTCCGAGCCATCACTCCGGTGGAACGGGGGCCCTGCACACTGACGCCGTACCCGGCGTCCCAGATCGCAGGATCACGTTAAGAGGGCGCGCGGATAGGTGGGGTGGAGGAAGGAGCGGGGCGAGGGGCAAGCCTGGCAAGGCGGAGGAGGGAGGCGACGCGGAGGGGGCCCCTCCCACTGCCTTTCGGGCTATGGGGGAGTCGTCGACCGACGACAACGCCGCCAGGCGCCGCCCATCGGCACGCGACGCCGCCCCACCTATCCGCGCGCCCTCTAACCCGGTCGGCCCAGCGTGCCGCAAGCCATCGGGCAAACCAGCACACGATCGAGCTGACCCAACCTCCTGCACACTCACCGGCGAGCAGTGACCAACCCCTGACGGGCGTGTGGACCGTTCCCGGGTCAGGCTCCGGACGGGCCGGACAATCCCGTGATGGCCTCTGCGGCTGCCTGGCCGCAGACTCGGGCTGCGCCGTGGGTGGCTACGTACAGGGCGCCTCTCGGCGACTCCTGGGGGACACCCATTTCGACGACCACCGTGTCGGGACGCTCGGCAATCAGGTTGTCCACGGCGTCCGTCATCCACGGGTGGCGGTGGGCATCGCGGACGACCGCGACGATGCGGCGGTCCCCCGCGGCGTCCAGGACCGCTGTCACGGGCGCCTCGGTCTCACTGTTGCAGGTGTCGGTGCCGGTGCCCGGCAGGATTTGGGCCAGTTCGGCCGCGATGCCCCACGGGGTCTCGTCGCCGACCGCGATGTTCGCGACCGGGGTGAACGCGGCGACGTACGCCGGCTCGGTCAGTGGTTCGGCCGTGCCGGTCACCCGCACCGCACGACGGGCGGCCACCAGGCCGATGTCGGAGGCGATACCGGTGCCGGGAGCGGTCCCTTCCTGCGTCGCCGCGTCCGGCTCCGGGACGGCACCCCGCGCCCGCTGCGTCCAGGACGCGAGGGCACGTACCCGTGCCGCCGCGTCGGCCAGCCGCTCCTCGGGCAGTTCGCCGGTCCGTACCGCCGCGACCAGCGCGTCGCGCAGCCGCAGCACGGTGGCCTCGTCGTCCAGCCCGCCGCCGACACAGATCGCGTCGGCACCCGCGGCGATCGCGAGGACGGAACCGCGCTCGATCCCGTACGTCGAGGAGATGGCCTGCATCTCCATGCCGTCGGTGACGATCAACCCGTCGTAACCCAGTTCCTCGCGCAGCAGACCGGTGAGGATCTGCGGGCTCAGCGTCGCCGGGCGGTCGGGGTCGAGCGCGGGAAGCAGAATATGCGCGCTCATCACCGATTTGGAACCCGCTGCGATCGCCGCCCGGAAAGGCACCAGCTCACGGGCGTGCAGGGTGTCGAGGTCCACATCGATGCGGGGCAGCGCGTGGTGCGAGTCGACCGCGGTGTCGCCGTGCCCCGGGAAGTGCTTGGTGCAGGCGGCGACCCCGGCGGCCTGGAGTCCGTCCACGTACGCGGCGGTGTGCCGGGCGACCAGGTGCGGGTCGGCTCCGAAGGACCGTACGCCGATGACCGGGTTGCCCGGGTTCGAGTTGACGTCGGCGGACGGCGCCCAGTTGAGGTTGACGCCGCACTCGGCGAGCCGGCGGCCGAGCTCCCGAGCGACCGCACGGGTCAGCCCCAGGTCGTCGACGGCGCCGAGCGCGAGGTTGCCGGGGAAGGACGACCCGTGACGCACCTCGAGCCGGGTGACGTCACCGCCCTCCTCGTCGATCGCGACGAGTACGTCGTCCCGCTCGACCCGGAGTTGGGCGGTGAGCGCGGAGAGCTGCTCCGGCGTCTCGATGTTGCGGCCGAACAGACCGACGGAGGAAAGTCCCTCGCCGACTCGGCGCAGCAGCCAGTCCGGCGCGGTGGTGCCGGCGAACCCCGGCTGCAGGACGGCGAGGGCGTCGCGCGTGACGGTGTCCGTGGTGGAGGTAAGTGTGGTCATGACGCGGCGTTATCCCTTCACGGCGCCGTCGGTAAGACCGCTGACGGCCTTGCGCTGCAAGTAGATGAAGAGGATCAGGATCGGGATCGCGAAGAGCGAGGAGGCAGCCATGGTCGCCCCCCAGTCGTCACCGAACGCGGTCTGGAACTGCGAGAGCCAGAGCGGCAGGGTCTGGGACTCGATGTCCTTGTTGAGGATGAGGACGAGCGGGAACTCGTTCCAGGCGGTGATGAATCCGAAGAGCGAGGTTGCCATCAGACCGGGGCCGAGCAGCGGCAGGATCACCTTCCTGAACGCCTGTGGGCGGGTACAGCCGTCGACCATGGCGGACTCCTCCAGCTCCTTGGGCACCGCGGCGACATAGCCACGCAGCGTCAGTACGGTGAAGGGCAGGACCATCATCATGTAGAAGACCGTCAGCGGGACCAGGCTGTTCAGCATGTCCGCGTCGCGGACCAGCATGTAGATCGCGATGACCATGACTTCCCACGGCGCCATCTGCGCGATCATGAACGTCAGCAGGATGCCGCGGCGTCCCTTGAAGCGCATGCGCGCCATCGCGAAGGACGCCAGCAGCGCGATCACCAGCGAGGCGGCCACGGAGAGGATCGTCACCGTGAACGAGTTGCCGACCAGGGTCCAGAAGTGGTCGGCCGCGACGGCCTTCTTGAAGTGCCCGAGGGTGATGTCGGTGGGGAACCACACCGGGGTGTCGGTGATGATGTCGCCGGTCGGCTTGAACGCCGTGCTGAACATCCAGTAGACGGGGAAGGCGAAGCCTATGAAGAGGACGACAGCCGTCAGGTTGGGCCAGATGCGGCCGAACAGTGAGCGCCTCACAGTTCGTCCTCCTCTTGCTTGAGTACGGTGCGCAGGTAGTAACCGGTCATCGCCAGCAGAACGATGATCGTCAGGAACGAGATGGCCGCGCCCATGCCGAAGTGCTGGTTGCCGACGCCTTCGACGAACGCGTAGACGGGCAGGGTCTCGGTGAGCCGGTCCGGGCCGCCGCCGTTGATCGCGAAGAGCTGGGCGAAGGACTTGAAGACCCAGATGACTTCGAGGAACGTCGTGGCCAGCAGGAACGGCTTGAGGAACGGGAGCGTCACCGAGGTGAAGCTCTTCCAGGATCCGGCGCCGTCGAGCGAGGCGGCCTCGTACAGCTCCTTGGGGATCGTCGTCGACGCGGCGTACAGGTTGATCGCCACGAACGGGATGGACTGCCAGACGATCACCAGGGTGACCAGCGAGAAGGTGGAGAACTGACTGCTCGTCCAGTTGAAGTCGGCCATCGAGTGCCAGCCGAGGCTGTCGAGGACGTAGTTGACGACACCGAACCGCTGGGCGAACAGCCACTGGTAGACCGTGGTCGCCGCGATCATCGGCATGGCCCAGGCGAGCACCAGGCCCAGCATGAGCAGCAGTCGCATCTTCTTGCCCAGCCGCGCGAGCAGCAGGCCGACCAGCATCCCCAGCAGCATGATCAGGACGACATTGGCGGCGGTGAAGAGGACCGACCGCTCGACAACCTTCCAGAAGTCCGAGCTGCCGAGGATCTCCTTGTAGTTGTCGACGCCGTTCCACTCGGTCAGGTGGAGGATCAGCTGGCGCGGGTTGAGGTTCTGGAACGACAGCATGCCGTTCTTGACCAGCGGGTAGCCCAGGAGCACCACTGTGGCGAGCAGTGCGGGCAGGAGGAGGAGGTAGGGGGCGGATCCGCCGGCCCGCTCCCTGCTCGATGCGGCAGGGCCGCCCGGAGGGGCGTCATCCTTGCGGACGCCGGCTGCCGGGACCGAGTCCACTGTTTCGGTCTGCACTGACATGCTCGCCATCTCTTCTTGGGCCGTACGGTCGAGTCACGCGGGAGCGCCGGGGGACGGCAGATGCCTGCCCCCGGCGCGCGCGGTCAGCTCTTCTGCGAGAGACGCTTGTTGATCTCCGCCTCGACCGCCTTGGCGGCGTCGGCCGGGGACCTACCGTTCAGGACCGCGGTCATGTAGCTCTTGATCGGGTTCGGCGCGTTCTCGACAGCGGCCCACTCGGGGATGAGCGGGGTGGTGCCACCGCCGGCGGCGGCCGGGGCCGCGGCCTCGGCGGCGCCGTTGCCGGTCAGGTTGGAGTTGAGCGACTCCTTGTTCGGGATGACGCCGTTCTCCTTGGCCAGCTGGCCCTCGAACTGGTCGGACAGGGCGAGCTTCAGAAACTCCTTGGCGAGGTCCTGCTTCTTGCTGCCCGCGGCTACCGCGAAGTTGGAGCCACCGAGGAAGACGCCCTCGGGCTTGTCGGCGGTCTCACCCGGGATGGTGAAGTAGCCGATGTCGCTCTCGATCTTCTTGTTGGCCGCGATGGCCGTGCCGGCCTCCCAGCCCATGCCGATGAAGGCACCGACCTTGCCCTTGGCGAAGACCTCGGCCTGCTGCGGGGTGGCCTCGTCCTTGTCCTTGGGGGCCTTGGAGTAGGACTGGTACTTCTTGTAGAGCTCCATGGCCGCGGCGACCTTGGGGTCGGAGAGGTTGGAGACGTACGTGTTGCCTTCCTTCTTCACGAGGTCCGCGCCCTGGCCGATGGTCAGGCCGTCGAAGAAGTACCAGTTCTGGCCGGGCATGTAGATCGGCTCGGCCTTGCCCTTCTCCTTGATGGCGTCGAGGTCCTTGAAGAACTCGTCGCGCGTCTTCGGGGTGTCCGTGATGCCGGCGTCGGCCCAGACCTTCTTGTTGTAGATGACGACGCGGTTGGCGAAGTACCACGGGGCGGCGTACTGCTTGCCGTCGAAGACGGAGGACTTGTTGAGCGCGTCGACCCAGTCGCCGCCGATCTCCTGCTTGAGGTCGCTCAGGTCGGCGAGGCCACCGGTGGCCGCGTAGGCCGGGGTCTGGGTGTTGCCGACCTCGATGACGTCCGGCGGGGTCGACTCGGAGAGAGCCGTTGTGATCTTCTGCTGAATGCCGTCCCACTTCTGGGTCTGGAACTTCAGCGTGGCGCCGGTCTTCTTCTTGAAGGCGGCGGTGAGGTCCTTGGTCCAGCCGGGAGGCGTGGAGCCGTCCATGGCCCAGACAGTCAGCGTCTGGCCCTTGTAGCTGTCGGGCCCGGACTTCTTGCCGCTGTCGGTCTTGTCGTCCGAGCCACAGGCAGTGGCACCGGCCAAGAGAGCCACCACACCGATGGCCGCGATGAGTCCGCGCTTCACGACACCCTCCTCAGGGATGCAAGAGAATTCCCCCCACCACCCGAGATCGCCGTCCGTCGCACAATTGCATACGACGGGTACTGCCCGTGGGGCTGGGACCTGGTCTTTAATGGTTTAGACCAGCACTCGGAGCTTGGCCTAGACCTTTAGGGGTGTCAAGGGTGTATAAGAAGTGCACTCGCGTCCGTTATGGGACCGACACCTGAGGGAGGGCGACGAGCCGTGACCGGACCGTGCCACCATGTGAGCCGCAACAGACGGAGGAGCAGGTGACGGCAGCAACGCAGCAGTCGGGAAGGCGGACCATGAGTGCCGACGGGGGCAGTACGGAGAACGAGACGGGCGCGGGCACGCGCACCGCGCGGGTCCCGAAGTACTACCGGCTGAAGCGCCACCTCCTCGACATGACGGACACCATGCCGCCCGGCACCCCGGTGCCACCGGAGCGGACCCTGGCCGCCGAGTTCGACACCTCGCGCACCACCGTGCGCCAGGCGCTCCAGGAGCTGGTCGTGGAGGGCCGGCTGGAGCGCATCCAGGGCAAGGGCACATTCGTGGCCAAGCCGAAGGTCTCGCAGGCCCTGCAGCTCACCTCGTACACCGAGGACATGCGCGCCCAGGGTCTGGAACCGACCTCTCAACTCCTGGACATCGGATATGTCACGGCCGACGACACCCTCGCCGGGCTGCTGGACATCACAACCGGCGGACGGGTGCTGCGGATCGAGCGACTCCGCCTGGCCAGCGGGGAACCGATGGCCATCGAGACCACACACCTTTCGGCCAAACGTTTTCCCGCGTTGCGTCGTTCGCTGGTGAAGTACGCCTCGCTCTACACGGCGCTGGCCGAGGTGTACGACGTACGGCTCGCCGAGGCCGAGGAGACGATCGAGACTTCGCTCGCCACCCCGCGCGAAGCCGGTCTGCTCGGTACGGACGTGGGCCTGCCGATGCTCATGCTGTCCCGTCACTCCCTGGACGGACGCGGCGAACCGGTCGAATGGGTGCGGTCGGTGTACCGAGGCGACCGTTACAAGTTCGTGGCGCGTCTGAAGCGGCCGACCGACTGAGAGCGCGGACCGGCTCCTGACCGGACAACTGTCCGACCCCGGACAGAGCATCAGGAGCCGGTCCGCCGGGCAGAATCCCTTCCAGCGGCTCCGTCACACTTTTGCCGGGCAGGGGGTGACGGTGGCCGGAGGACTCCCCTAGATTTCCTGCGCATGACGACAGGTGATCAGCGAGGGGACGGAGGCACCACATGCCCGAGAAAACAGACGCGAAGCCACCGACAGTCACACCGGTGAGAGTTCTCATCGCCCTCTGTCTCGCCGCCCCGTTCGTGGCGATGCTCTGGGTGGGTTCGTACGCGAAGGTAAACCCCACCTTCATCGGCATCCCGTTCTTCTACTGGTACCAGATGGTCTGGGTGCTGATCTCCACGGCGCTCACGATGGTCGCGTACAAGCTCTGGCAGCGTGACCAGCGCGCCCGCAAGGGGGGTGCGTCGGTATGAAGGACGGCGTGAACGGCGTCGCGCTCGGCGTCTTCATCTTCTTCTTCCTGGCCGTCACGGTCATCGGCTTCATGGCCGCGCGCTGGCGCAAGGCCGAGAACGAGGCCAGTCTGGACGAATGGGGCCTGGGTGGCAGGTCGTTCGGCACCTGGGTCACCTGGTTCCTCCTCGGCGGCGACCTGTACACCGCGTACACCTTCGTCGCCGTACCCGCCGCGATCTACGCAGCGGGAGCGGCCGGTTTCTTCGCGGTCCCGTACACCATCCTGGTGTACCCGCTGATCTTCACCTTCCTGCCGCGCCTGTGGTCGGTCTCGCACAAGCACGGGTACGTCACCACCTCGGACTTCGTCCGAGGTCGCTTCGGATCGAAGGGTCTGTCGCTGGCGGTCGCCGTCACCGGCATCCTCGCCACGATGCCGTACATCGCTCTCCAGCTCGTCGGCATCCAGGCGGTGCTGGACGTGATGGGCGTCGGCGGCGGCGAGAACACCAACTGGTTCGTCAAGGACCTGCCGTTGCTGATCGCGTTCGCGGTGCTCGCCGCGTACACGTACTCCTCCGGGCTGCGTGCGCCCGCGCTGATCGCGTTCGTCAAGGACGGGCTGATCTACCTGGTCATCGCGGTGGCGATCATCTACATCCCGATCAAGCTGGGCGGCTTCGACGACATCTTCGCCAAGGCGGGCGACGCGTTCTCGCAGACCAACCCCGCAACCGGCAAACCGCGCGGCGCCCTCGCGCCGGCCGATCCCGGCCAATGGGGTTACGCGACCCTGGCCCTGGGGTCGGCGCTCGCCCTCTTCATGTACCCGCACTCGATCACGGCGACGCTCTCCAGCCGCAGCCGTGAGGTGATCCGGCGGAATACCACGATTCTGCCGCTGTACTCGCTGATGCTGGGCCTGCTGGCGCTGCTCGGCTTCATGGCGATCGCCGCCGGAGTCACGGTGGAGAACGGACAGTTGGCGATCCCGCAGCTGTTCGAGAACATGTTCCCCGACTGGTTCGCCGGCGTGGCGTTCGCCGCGATCGGCATCGGCGCGCTGGTCCCCGCCGCGATCATGTCGATCGCCGCGGCGAACCTCTTCACCCGGAACATCTACAAGGACTTCCTGAAGCCCGACGCGACCCCGGCCCAGGAGACGAAGATCTCCAAGCTGGTGTCGCTGCTGGTGAAGGTCGGTGCGCTCGTCTTCGTCCTCACCATGGACAAGACGGTCGCGATCAACTTCCAGCTGCTCGGCGGGATCTGGATCCTGCAGACGTTCCCGGCGCTGGTCGGCGGCCTGTTCACCCGGTGGTTCCACCGCTGGGCGCTGCTCGCGGGCTGGGCGGTCGGCATGGTGTACGGCACGCTCGCCGCATACGGAGTGGCGAGCCCGACCCAGGCGCACTTCGGCGGCTCCTCGAAGGAGATCCCGGGGATCGGCGAGATCGGCTACATCGGTCTGACGGCGTTCGTGCTGAACGCCGTGGTGACCACGGTGCTGACCTTCGTCCTGAACGCGGTGAAGGCCCCGGCGGGCGTCGACGAGACTTCCCCGGCGGACTACACGGCGGACGCGGGCGACCCGGGCGTCCAGGTGGAACTCCCCTCGGCCAGGCCCGAGTCGAGTCCGTCACCCGACGCGAGCCCGTCCGCCGGCTAGGGAGTGTTTCGAAAGTGACGTCGTCCGCCCGTAGGGCGGGCCGGGCGGCGTCTGGTGCGTGCGATCGCAAGGCGGAGGGTCGCCCCGATACTGGCACCTAGGCGTCGCGGAT
>NZ_JBFBCG010000067.1:0-41124 GCF_040683105.1 Streptomyces sp. NPDC051020
CACACCCGCACCCCGCTACCCAGTCGGCAAGAAACAGCGCAAAACGGATATGCCTAGACGCGGCGGGGCCGAGCAGCAGCCTTAAAGATCAAGCTTAGCTCCCGACGGCCACGCCGAACACCATGCCCAGCCCGTACGTGACCGCCGCAGCCGTACCGCCGAGCACCAGCTGCCGCAGCCCGCTGAACCACCAGCTGCGCGCCGTCACCCTGGCCACCACCGCGCCGCAGCCGAAGAGCCCGATGAGCGCCAGCAGCACCGCGGGCCACAGGGCGTGCGCTCCGAGCAGATACGGCAGTACGGGCAGCAGCGCACCCAGCGCGAACGCACCGAACGACGACACAGCGGCGACGAGCGGCGACGGCAGATCGCTCGGGTCGACGCCGAGCTCCTCGCGGGCGTGTATTTCCAGGGCCTGCTCAGGATCGCGGGACAGCTGCCGGGCGACCTCGCGGGCAAGTCCGGGCTCGACGCCGCGGGACTCGTACAGCGCGGCGAGCTCTTCCATCTCGTCCACCGGGTGCTTGCGCAATTCGCGGCGCTCGACATCGAGTTCGGCCTCGACGAGCTCTCGTTGCGAAGCGACGGAGGTGTACTCGCCCGCCGCCATGGAGAACGCGCCGGCGGCCAGGCCCGCCAGACCGGTGATCACGAGCGTCTGCTGGGACACCGAGCCGCCCGCGACGCCAGTCATCAGCGCGAGGTTGGAGACGAGCCCGTCCATCGCACCGAAGACCGCCGGGCGCAGCCAGCCGCCGTTCACATCACGGTGGGTGTGGTTGTCACGATGCGCCTCGTGCAGGACGGCGTCGGTCTCGATGATGGACACAGTTCTCCCCTTCTCCGGCAGCGGGATTCACTCGCTCCGCCCCCTCAACACCATCGAAAGTACGCACGAAAACAGCCCCCCGCCAGCAAGCCAGGCCGTACTTACCTGCCCTCTGACCAGGTAAGTACGGCCTGCCTCAGGAGAGGGATCCCGTCATCCGACTGGACCTTTTGTCACGCTTATCGGCCTTTGTCGGGCCTCCGTGTGGCACAGATCGGACAGGTACGAGAACTGGCTCGGTACGAGCGAAGGGTCGACGCGATGGAGTCGATTGCGGGTAATCCTGCAGAGCGGCGGACGGGCCGTACGAGCGCGGGCGGAACGAACGCGGGCAGTGCGGGCGCAGGCGGTGCGGCGGAGGCCGTACGGTACGACGCGGACACACCCGGCACGTGCCGATCGGCCCATGCGGACGATGCCGAGCGCCTCAACCGGGCCGACCGGGCCCGCGGCGCGCTCCTGGGGCTCGCCGTGGGTGACGCCCTGGGTGCACCGGCGGAGAACCTGCGGCCGTCCGAGATCCGGCGCCGCTGGGGCCGGATCGAGGGCTTCGTCAGCGACGACCCGGCAGGCACCGATGACACGGAGTACGCGATCTTCTCCGGGCTGCTGCTCGCCCGGCACGGTTCGGCGCTGACCGTCACGCATGTCGAGCGGGCCTGGCACCTGTGGATCGCGGACCTGGACGAGGGGCCGTTCCGCGGCGCCGGGTTCAGCGAGCGCGGCACGCTGGAGAACCTGCGCCGGGGTCTCGCCGCCCCGATCTCCGCCCAGCACCGGCACGCCTGGAGCGACGGACTCGCGATGCGGGCGGCGCCGTTCGGCGTGTTCGCGGCAGGCCGGCCCGCGGAGGCAGCGCGCCTGGTCGCGGTCGACGGCCGGGTCAGCCACGACGGCGAGGGCATCTACGGCGGCCAGGCGGTGGCGGCCGGAGTGGCCGCCGCGATGGTCGGTGCGGGGGTCGCGTCCGTGATCGCGGCCGCGCTGTCCGTCGTACCGATGGACTCCTGGACGGCGCGCTCGCTGCGCCGCGCGGTGGCGGCCGCCCAGCGCGCGTATCCCGACCGCCTCACCACGGAGCGGGCCGTGCGCTCCGCGGTGGTGGTCGGCGGATATCCATGGACGGATCTGGCTCCGGAGGCGGTCGGCCTGGCGTTCGGCGCGTTCGCGGCGGCGCGCGGCGATTTCCGTACGGCGGTGCTGACCGCGGTCAACATGGGCCGCGACGCGGACACGACGGCGGCCGTGGCGGGAGCGCTGGCCGGGGCACTGCACGGGGTGTCCGCGATCCCACGGATCTGGGGCGAGGCGATCGGGCCGGTCCGGGGCAGCTGTCTGCCGTCGATGCGGGGCTACCACGTCCTGGACATCGCGGAGCTGCTCACCCCGGACGAGACGGACGAGGCGGACGAGGCGGACCCGATGGGCGGGACCGGCGAGGCGGGCGGGGCAGTCGGCGGCGCAGGCGAACCGGCGGTGGTGGTGTCATGACCATTGCACGCAACACTCGCCGCACCAGCGACCCCGCCTCCCTCCCTGCCCAGCCCCTGCCGGGGCGCCGCGCCCGCATCGAGGGGCTGCTCCTCGGGCTCGCCTCGGGGGATGCCGCGGGGTGGCCGGCCGCGCGCCACCGGGCGGCCCGGATGCCGGAGTGGACCCGGCGCCTCACCCGGGAGCTCGACACCTTCGCCGAGCAGAACGCCACCACCACCCTGCCCGTGCCGATCGCCCTCAACCAGCCACCCGAGCCGCTGCGGCTCGGGCCGTCGGACGATGCCGAATGGGCCGCGTTCGCCGCCGGGACCGTGCTCGCCTCGAAGGGAGGGTCGCTGCACCACCTCCCCCCGGAGCGCCGGATGCAGGCCGCCATCGACCTCTCCTGGAACGCACTGGCCGCTGAGGTCGCCGCGGCTGCCGCGCAGGCGCCGGAGGTCGAGTCGGCGGTCCTCCCCCTGCGCGCCCGGATCTCGGTCCGGGCGGGGCTCGGCAATCTCGCCGCCGGGCTGCGGCCGCCCGCCACCGGCCACGACAACCCGCACTATTTCGACGACGCGGCCTGTGTCCGGGCCGCCGTGCTGGCGGTCGTCCACCCCGGCGAGCCCGGACCCGCCGCTGAACTCGCCGAGTTCGATGCCCGATACACCCAGGACGGCGACGGTGTGCACGGTGCCCGCGCGATGGCCGCCGCGATCGCCGAGGCGCTGGGCGGGGCCGATGTCGACGCCGTGGTGAACGCCGCACTCGCCCAGCTCCCCGACGGCACCGAAATCGCCCGCAATGCCGCCCACGCCGTCCGGATCGCCCGGGACTTCGTCGGCGAGGCGGCGGGCGCCTTCGCGCTCGTACCGGTGCTGGAGCATCAGATCGTCGATCATGTGTACAGCTATGGGATCGCCGCCGCCGAGACCGTGCCGGTCGCGCTCGCCCTCGCCACCGCCGCCCGGGGCGAGATCGCCCAGGCCATTCCGGCGGCGGCCTGTCTGTCGCGGGTCGCGGACTCGGCGCCCGCCCTGGCCGGTGCGCTGACCGGCGCGCTCGGCGGTATCGCCGCCGTCCCGGACGGCTGGCGCGAGGCCTGCCGCACGCTCGCCGGGTGTGCGCTGCCCCGACTCGCGGGCACGGATCTCATCGAACTCGCCGGGCTGCTGACAGACACGGAACCAACCCCTCCGGGTGGACAATTCGGGCATGACGCCCATGAAGCTCATGCCGCCTCCAGGGAACAGACCACCCACCGCGCTCGCCCTCGATGAACGAATCAGCGGCGCCCTCGTCGGCGCCGCCGTCGGCGACGCGCTCGGCGGCCCGGTCGAGGGCCGGTCCGCCGAGCAGATCGTCGAACGCCACGGCGGCCGGGTCACCGGTATCGTCGGCCCGTGGGACGGCGACGACTGGCGCACCGCCCGCCCCATCGCCCCGTACTACAAGGGCGACGGGCACGTCACCGACGACACCTTGATGACCCATGCGCTGGTACGGGTGTACGACGCCGTACGGGACCACCTCGACGCGTACTCCGTGGCCGACCACCTCGTACCGGAGCTGATCGCGAACCCCCGCTGGATTCCGGAGCTGCAGGCCGAGGCGCTGCCCCTGCAACGGGTCTTCCTCGCCGAGAAGTGGATCGTCGCCCGGCTCCACTACGGCCATGTCGATCCGCGCGAGGCGGGCTCCGGAAACATCGTGAACTGTGGTGCGGCGATGTACATGGCGCCGGTGGGACTGGTCAACGCCACGCATCCGCGGGCCGCGTACGCCGAGGCGCTGGACCTCGCGGGCGCCCATCAGTCGTCGTACGGAAGGGAGGCGGCCGGGGTCTTCGCGGCGGCCGTCGCCGCCGCCTGCGCCCCGGACGCGACGCCCGCCACCGTCGTCGACACCTGCCTGTCGCTCTCCAAGGACGGAACCCGGGCCGCCATCGAGGCCGTGTGCGAAGTGGCCGTCCAGCACCAGGACTTCGAGACGGCGCTGGCACCGCTGCGCGCAGCGGTGGCCCCCTTCGACACCGTCGGACCCGACTACCGCGCCCCGTCCCTCGGCGCCCGCCGACCGTCCCGGCTGCACGCCATCGAGGAACTCCCGATCGCCCTCGGAATGCTGCTCGTCGCGGACGGCGACTACCGGCACGCAGTGCTCGGATCGGTGAACTACGGCCGCGACTGCGACTCGATCGCCACGATGAGCGGCGCGCTCGCGGGCGCGCTGCACGGCGAAGCGGCGATCCCCGCCACCTGGGTGAAAACGGTGGCGGAGGCCAGCCGCCTCGATCTGCACGCACCGGCGCGGACGCTGACGGACGTCGCCCGCGAGGTGTTCGTACGGGACACCGCCCGGCGGCGTGCGCACGAGGCGGCGTTCGCGGCACTGGCAGGCACGCCATGACCGTGCGGGTCACCTGGGTGCAGCCCGAGGACCTGATCGGGCACGAACTGCGCCAGGCGGCCGAGGACGGCCGGGACGCGCGGCACATCGAGCGCCGGTGGTACGCGGCGGGCGGCGCACCCGCCCCGGAGCGCGGGGGCGCATCGAAATCCCCCGCGCCACCCGCCCTGCGCGCGCTCGCCGAGCGCCTGCTCGACGAACTCGCCGGGCTCACCTCGCCGCTGCATGTCGACGAGCCGACGGATCTCGCCGCGATCCGGGCGGCCTGCCCGGACTGGCCGGCGCCCCGCACGGACCCTCCACCGGCCGGTACGGCCCTGCTGGAGGCGGCGTGGCTGGGGCGTGCGGCCGGCTGCCTGCTCGGCAAACCCGTCGAGAAGCTGCCCCTCGCGGGGATCCGTGCGCTGGCCCGGGCCACCGGGAACTGGCCGCTCACCACCTGGTTCACCGCGAAGGGCCTGCCCGCCGCACTGGCAGCCGCCCACCCCTGGAACCGTCGCTCCGCACCCACCTCGCTCGCCGAGAACATCGACGGGATGCCGGAGGACGACGACCTCAACCACCCGCTCCTGACCGTGCTGTTGATCCAGCGGTACGGGCCTTCGTTCGGTACCGCCGATCTCGCCCGGCTCTGGCTCGACGAACTCCCCGCCGGCCGTACGTTCACCGCCGAGCGGGTCGCCTACCGCAATCTGCTCGACGGCATCGAACCGCCGGAAACCGCCCGGCACCGCAACCCGTTCCGGGAGTGGATCGGCGCCCGGATCCGCGCCGACGTGCACGGCTGGACCCACCCCGGCGATCCGGCGGCCGCCGCCGAGCAGGCACACCGGGACGCGGTCCTCACACACACCGGCAACGGTGTGTACGGAGCGATGTTCACCGCCGCGGCGCTCGCCGAGGCAGCCGGCGGCGACGCGGACGTGCACGGCTGTCTGACGGCCGGTCTGCGCGTCGTGCCGCCCCGCTCGCGGTTTGCGCACGCGGTCCGCACCGGGATCGACGCGGCCCGTGGTGAGGAGGACTTCGACGAGGTCGTCGACCGGCTGCACGCCGAGTTCGGCGCGTACCACTGGGTCCATGAACTGCCCAACGCCGCACTGCTCGCCGCCGCCCTCACCCACGCCGACGGCGACTTCTCCGGCTCCATCTGCCGTGCGGTGGCGGGTGGTTGGGACACCGACTCGAACGGTGCGACCGCCGGTTCACTGACCGGTCTGCTGGCCGGCCGGCCCGAGGCGCTGCCCGGACGATGGACCACCCCACTGGGGAACCGGCTCGCCACGTCCGTCCCCGGATTCGACTCCATCGGCTTCGACGCACTCGCCGACATGACCCACCGGCTCATCCACGAGGAGGCACGCCGCCCATGACCGGCATCGCGGTGCTCGGCAGCACCAATATGGACCTTGTCGCCTATGTCGCACGGGCTCCGCAGCGCGGAGAGACCGTCACCGGACGGGAGTTCCGCACCGTCCCCGGCGGCAAGGGCGCGAACCAGGCCGTCGCCGCCGCCCGCGCGGGCGGCGACGCGATGATGATCGGCGCGGTCGGTGACGACGCGTACGGGGCGCAGCTGCGGTCCGGACTGGAGCACGCGGGCGTGGACACCGACCTGCTGCACACCGCGGAGGGCCCCAGCGGCACCGCGCACATCGTCGTCGACGACGCGGGCGGCAACTCGATCGTGGTGATCCCCGGCGCCAACGGCACCGTCACCTCCCTCGGCCCCGGCGAGAAGGCCGCCATCGCGGGTGCCGACCTGCTGCTCCTGCAACTGGAACTGCCGCTGTCCACTGTGCTGGAAGGGGCGCGGGTCGCCCATGCGCAGGGTGTGCGGACGATTCTCACCCCCTCCCCCGTGCAATCGCTGCCGGACGAACTCTTCGACGCCGTCGATCTCCTGATTCCCAATGAGCACGAGGCCGCCGCGCTCTCCGGGCGCTCCGAACCCCACGCGGCGGCGGACGTCCTGCTTCGGCAGGTCCCCGAGGTCGTCATCACGCTCGGCGCGAGGGGCTGCCTGTACGCGTCCCGGGGCACCGAAAAGATCCACTTCCCCGCGCCCGAGGTCACCGCCGTGGACACCACCGGTGCCGGGGACACCTTCGTCGGCACGCTCGCCGTGGCGCTCGGCGAGGGGCGTGCCGTGCCGGAAGCACTGGCCTGGGCGTCGTCGGCCGCCGCGCTCTGTGTGCAGAAGCCGGGTGCCTCGACCTCCATGCCGTACCGCAGCGAGATCGACGCCGCATGACCGCGCCCGGGGTAGCGCCCCTCACCGGTCTGCGGGTCCTCGACCTCGCCACGCTCTTCGCAGGCCCCCTCGCGGCCACCATGCTCGGCGACTTCGGCGCCGAGGTGATCAAGGTCGAACATCCGCGCCGGCCCGATCCGTCGCGCGGGCACGGCCCGGCGAAGGACGGCATCGGCCTGTGGTGGAAGCTGCTCGGCCGCAACAAACGCAATCTGACCCTCGACCTCTCCGCTCCCGGCGGGCGCGACGTCCTGCTGCGGCTGGCCGCGTCCACCGATGTGATCATCGAGAACTTCCGGCCGGGGACGCTGGAACGGTGGGGCATCGGCTGGGAGGAGCTGCACGCCGTCAACCCGCGGCTGGTGCTCACCCGGGTCACCGGCTTCGGCCAGTTCGGCCCGTACGCGCACCGCGCCGGCTTCGGCACCCTCGCCGAGGCCATGAGCGGGTTCGCCGCGATGACCGGGGAGCCCGACGGGCCGCCGACCCTGCCGCCCTTCGGGCTTGCCGACTCGATCGCGGCACTCGCCACCGCGTACGCCGTGATGGCGGCGCTGGCCGGGCGGGACCGCACCGGGAAGGGGCAGGTCGTCGATATGGCGATCATCGAGCCGATCCTGACCGTGCTCGGCCCGCAGCCGATCTGGTACGACCAGCTCGGATACGTCCAGGAACGCACCGGCAACCGCTCGCGCAACAACGCCCCGCGCAATACGTACCGCACATCCGACGGTCACTGGGTCGCCGTGTCCACGTCCGCCCAGTCGATCGCCGAACGGGTGATGCATCTGGTCGGCCGCGCGGAACTGATCGACGAGCCGTGGTTCGCCTCCGGCGCCACCCGCGCCGACCACTCCGACGAACTCGACGAGGCGGTCGGCAGCTGGATCGCCCGGCACACTCGCGATGACGCGATCTCCGCGTTCGAGAAGGCGGAGGCAGCCATCGCGCCGATCCATGACATCCGGGACGTGATGGATGACCCGCAGTACCGCGCCCTGGACTCCGTCACCGAGGTCCCCGACCCGGAGCTGGGCCTGCTGCGTATGCAGAACGTCCTCTTCCGGCTGTCCAGGACCCCGGGGGCGATCCGCTGGGCGGGCCGGCCGCACGGCGCGGACACCGACGAAATCCTCACCGAGCTCGGTCTGACCGATCCGGAAATCGCCGCACTGCGAGCGGGGAGCGTGCTGTGACGGCGACGGCAACGGTGCCTCTGACCTGGCTGTATGCCCCCGGGGACCGGCCGGACGTGGTGCGCAAGGCGCGCGAGTCGGGCGCAGACGTGGTGATCGTCGACCTGGAGGACGCGGTCGCGCCGGACCGCAAGGCGTATGCACGGTCCGCCACCGCCGAACTCCTCGCCGAACCGCTCGCCGTCACGGACGGGGTGCCGATGCACGTCCGGGTCCAGACCGAAACCGACATCCTGGCCCTGGCCGGACTGCCCGGCCTGGCCGAACTGCGGCTCCCCAAGATCACGCATGCCGCGACCGTCCATCACATCGCGGCTCTGGCGCCCGGCGTCGCGCTCTGTCCGCTGCTGGAGTCGGCGCTCGGCATCGAGCACGCGTACACGATCGCGGCGTCCCACCCCCAGATCCGCTCCATCGGCATCGGCGAGATCGATCTCCGGGCCGATCTGGGCGTACGGGACGACATGGGCCTGGACTGGTCGCGCAGCCGGGTGGTGGTTGCCGCCCGCGCGGCGGGGCTCGCCCCGCCGACCCAGTCGGTGTTCCCGGACGTCCTGGACCTGGACGGGCTGTGGCAGTCCTGCGTGCACGGGAGGGCGCTGGGGTTCGTCGGCCGGGCGGCGATCCACCCCCGGCAGCTGCCGGTCATCGAACGGGCATTCCGGCCGACGGCGGAGGAGATCGAGGCGGCGCAGGAGATCGTGGCGGCGGCACTGACGGACGCGGGTGCGCTGGCGCTGCCGGACGGCCGCTTCGTGGACGCGGCGGTGGTGGCCTCGGCCCGCCGGACGCTGGCGCTGGCGGAACGGGTGGGGTGACGGCGGAGAATCCAGCCCCTCCGGCGATGGAGGAGCGGGGGTCCGGGCGCACAGACCCTGGTGGGAAACAGCGAAAGGCCCCGAGCCGTTTCTGGTTCGGGGCCTTTCGTACAGATGGGTGGCGTCAGGCTTTCTTCGCTGCCTCTGCGGTGCCGTTCTTCTCCGGCACCTCGGCACCGGGCGCCTTCGCATCGGGCGCTTCCGCATCGGGCGCTTCCGCATCGCCGGCGCCGTCGCCGTCACGGTCCGCGTCACCGGCGGCATCCACGGCGGGCGCCGCGTCCTCGACGCCCTCGGCGTCCTCGGCCGCTCCCGGCTCGACGACCTCCTCGCGCCCTGGCCGTACCTTCGCCGAGATCACCATGTACGTCACCGCCAGCACGAACATGATGAGCGCGGTCCACACGTTCAGGCGCAGGCCCAGGATGTGGTGCGCCTCGTCGACCCGCATGTACTCGATCCAGGCACGACCCGCGCAGTAGGCCGCGACGTACAGCGCGAACGCCCGCCCGTGTCCGAGCTTGAAGCGGCGGTCCGCCCAGATCACCAGCAGGGCGACGCCCACGCACCACAACGACTCGTACAGGAACGTCGGGTGGTACGTTCCGGCGACCCGGTTGGGACCCTCGCTGATCTTCAGTGCCCACGGCAGATCCGTCGGCTTCCCGTACAGCTCCTGGTTGAACCAGTTGCCCCAGCGGCCGAACGCCTGGGCGATGGCGATGCAGGGGGCGAGCGCGTCGGCCCAGGCGGGCAGCGGGATCCCTCGACGGCGGCAGCCGATCCAGGCGCCGACCGCCCCGAGCGCGATCGCCCCCCAGATACCGAGGCCTCCCTGCCAGATCTTGAAGGCGTCGACCCAGTTCTGGCCGTCGCCGAAGTACAGCTGGTAGTCGGTGATGACGTGGTAGAGCCGGCCGCCGACGAGACCGAAGGGCACGGCCCAGACGGCGATGTCGGCCACCGTGCCGGCTCTGCCGCCCCGGGCGATCCAGCGCTTGTTGCCGAGCCAGACGGCGACAAACACACCGATGATGATGCAGAACGCGTAGCCGCGCAGCGGGATCGGGCCAAGATTGATCACGCCGGTCGACGGGCTGGGAATGTAGGCAAGGTCCATGGCAGGGTCGACGCTACCTTGCCGGGCGGGAGGTGCGGCAACCCGCCCGACAACTTCTGGGTAACGAGCCGGTCATCCATTCCCCACCCGTCCGACCCGGAGCCCACGTCCGCGGGGTGCCTCAGGAAACGGACGGCGACGGGGTGACCTTCGCCGGCTGCTTGCCCTTGTTCGCCTCGGCGACCCACTTCTTCAGGTTCGCCACGGTGATCGGTTCGTTCCCCTTCTTCGGGAAGATCGATTCACCGTTGAGGAGCGCTGTCGGCGTGCCTGTGAATCCACCCTTCTGGAACGCGGCGTTGGACTTCTGGACCCAGGTGTTGTGCGTGCCGTCCTCCACGCAACTGCGGAAGGCCGGCGTGTCGAGGCCCGGGACCTTGCCCGCCAGGTCGATCAGCTTGCTGCTCTTGCCGAAGGCATCGTCGGTCTCCGGCGGCTGATTGCGGTAGAGGACGTCGTGGTACGCGGAGAACTTCCCGACGTCCTGTGCGCAGGCGGCCGCATTGGCCGCGTCCAACGATCCGGTGCCGCCGAGGTTGCCGTCGATGAGCGTGGCCAGGTGGTACTGGACCTTGATCTGTCCGGTGTTTTCCAGCTCGTGGATCGTTTCCCGGAACGCATTCTCGAACTGGGCACAGACCGGGCAGCGGAAGTCCTCCCAGACCGTGAGCGTGGACGGGGCGTCGTCCACACCCACCTGGATGACCAGGCTGTCCTTGCCGGTCGCCCCCGACGGTGCGACCGCGGGCCCCGACTCGCTCGCCTTGTTGCCCTTGCCTCCCGAATTCGCGGCGATCACGCCGATGACCGCGGCCAGCGCCAGCACACCCACCACGGCGGCCGAGACGATCAGCGTGCGTCGGCGGCGCTCGCGCGCCTTCTCCTGCTCGCGCCGCTGGACGAGCTGGTCGCGCGCGGTCCTTTTTCCCTCTTGGTTCTTCTCGCTCACACCCGCAGCAACGAACCGGGGAGGCACGTGCGTGCCTCCCCGGCCCCAGGTCCACCCGTATGGATTACACCCGATATCAGCGCTTTCGAACGCCTTCGGCCAATTCGCCCGCCAATGAGCGGACCGCGGCGAGACCGGACGCCTCGTCGGGGGCGTCCAGGATCCGCTTGACGAAGGCTGAGCCGACGATCACCCCGTCGGCGAAGACGGCGACCTCGGCGGCCTGCTGGGCGTTCGAGACGCCGAGGCCGACGCAGACCGGGAGCTCGGTCGTGGCGCGGGTGCGCCGGACCACGTCCTGAGCCTGCTCGCCGACCGATTCGCGGGTGCCGGTGACCCCCATCAGCGAGGCCGCGTAGACGAAGCCGGAGCCGGCCGCGGTGATGGCGGTGAGGCGCTCGTCCTTGCTGCTCGGTGCGACGACGAAGACGGTCGCAAGACCGTGCTTGTCGGCGTGCTCGCGCCACACCGAGGACTCCTGGACCGGCAGGTCGGGCAGGATGCACCCGGCGCCGCCCGCCTCGGCGAGCTCGGCGGTGAACCGCTCGATGCCGTACCGGTCGATGGGGTTCCAGTACGTCATGACAAGGATCGGGACGCCGGTCGCCTCGTACGCCTCGCGGACCGTACGCATCACGTCGGCGATCTTCACGCCGCCGCGCAGAGCGATGTCGTCGGCGGTCTGGATGACCGGCCCGTCGAGCACGGGGTCGCTGTGCGGCAGGCCCACCTCGACGACATCGGCGCCACCGGCGACGACGGCCTTGACGGCCTCGATGCCGCCGTCGACCGTCGGGAACCCGGCCGGCAGGTAGGCGATGAGCGCGGCACGGTCCTCCGCCTTGGCGGCGGCGAGGGCGGCACTCAACAGCTTGATGTTGCCATTCACCTGGCGTCCTCCTCGATCTCGGCGTCGCCGTTCCCCGCGTCCGCCTCGACGGTCGCGTCCGCTTCGTACAGCCCGAAGTAGCGAGCCGCCGTGTCCATGTCCTTGTCGCCGCGGCCGGACAGGTTGACCACGAGGAGCCCGTCCTTGCCGAACTCCTTGCCGACCTCCAGGGCTCCGGCCAACGCGTGGGCGCTCTCGATGGCCGGGATGATCCCTTCGGCGCGGGAGAGCAGCAGCAGCGCCTGCATGGCGGCGCCGTCGGTGACCGCGCGGTACTCGCCGCGGCCGATGTCCTTGAGGTACGCGTGCTCGGGGCCGATGCCCGGGTAGTCCAGACCGGCCGAGATGGAGTACGGCTCGGTGATCTGGCCCTCGTCGTCCTGGAGGACGTAACTGCGCGACCCGTGCAGGATGCCGGGCTCGCCCGCGGTCAGCGTCGCCGCGTGCTCGCCGGTCTCCACGCCGTGTCCGGCGGGCTCGCAGCCGATCAGCCGGACGTGCGCGTCCGGGATGAAGGCGTGGAACAGGCCGATGGCGTTGGAGCCGCCGCCGACACAGGCGATCGCGGCGTCCGGCAGCCGGCCGGTCCGTTCCAGGACCTGCCGTCGGGCCTCGACGCCGATGACGCGGTGGAAGTCGCGGACCATCGCCGGGAAGGGGTGCGGGCCCGCGACCGTCCCGAAGAGGTAGTGGGTGCGGTCCACATTGGCGACCCAGTCGCGGAACGCCTCGTTGATGGCGTCCTTGAGCGTGCGGGAGCCGGATTTCACGGCGACGACCTCAGCGCCGAGCATCCGCATCCGCGCCACGTTCAGCGCCTGCCGCTCGGTGTCGATCTCGCCCATGTAGATGGTGCATTCGAGGCCGAAGAGGGCGCACGCGGTCGCGGTGGCGACGCCGTGCTGGCCGGCGCCGGTCTCGGCGATGACCCGGGTCTTGCCCATGCGCTTGGTGAGCAGCGCCTGGCCCAGCACGTTGTTGATCTTGTGCGAGCCGGTGTGGTTCAGGTCCTCGCGCTTGAGGAAGATCCGGGCGCCGCCCGCGTGCTCGGCGAAGCGCGGCACCTCGGTCAGCGCACTGGGCCGGCCGGTGTAGTTGACCATGAGCTCATTGAGCTCGGCGGCGAAGGCCGGGTCGGCCTTGGCCTTGTCGTACTCGACGGCGACCTCGTCCACGGCGGCGACGAGCGCCTCCGGGATGAACTTGCCGCCGAACGCGCCGAAGTAGCCCTCAGCGCTGGGAATCAGACCCTCGGGGTCCGGAATGAAGAAGTCAGATGACATCCGACGTGCTCCTCGTCATGGCAACGGGTGGGTTCACCGTATGCGCCGTCGGCAGAGCGCCGCCGCGACCGGAACGGTCGGACGGTTCGGTCGTACGTACGAGAGGGTGGTGGGAGTACGTCGGCCGGGGCTCGCTACAGCGCGGTCCCCGTGCGCCATCGCATGCCGTTGACCTGGCCGGGCTCGTCGCCGATCACGTACCGCACCCGCCGTCCGTGCACACGGCGCGCGGGGGCGCGACAGCCGCGGGGGCGGCAACCGCGCGCCAGCGGTGCGTGCGGGTCCCGGGCAGCCGTCACCATGGCCAGGCGCAGGCGCGGCCGGGTGCGGGGCAGGGGACGGTCGGCGGACATGGTGCGGGTCAGCCCCGTCCGTGCCGCAGGGCCGGGTGGGCGCCCGCGGCGACCAGGTCGGCGACTGCGGTCCGCGGGTCACGGCCGGTGACCAGGGACTCGCCGACGAGTACGGCGTCGGCGCCTGCGTTGGCGTAGGCGATGAGGTCGTGCGGGCCGCGGACACCGGACTCGGCGACCTTGACGATGCCCGCCGGGATCTCGGGGGCGACACGCTCGAAGGTGGAGCGGTCAACCTTGAGGTCCTTCAAATTGCGCGCGTTGACACCGATGATCTTCGCTCCGGCGTCGACGGCGCGCTCCGCCTCCTCCTCGTCGTGCGCCTCGACCAGCGGCGTGAGGCCGATGGACTCGGCGCGCTCGATCAGGGAGACGAGGGCCTCCTGGTCGAGGGCGGCGACGATCAGCAGGGCGAGGTCGGCGCCGTAGGCGCGGGCCTCCCAGAGCTGGTAGGAGGTGACGATGAAGTCCTTGCGCAGGATCGGGATGTCGACCTTGGCGCGGACGGCCTCCAGGTCGGCGAGCGAACCGCCGAAGCGGCGCTCCTCGGTGAGGACGGAGATGACGGACGCGCCACCGGCCTCGTAGTCCGCGGCAAGTGCGGCCGGGTCGGCGATCGCCGCGAGGGCTCCCTTGGAGGGGCTGGAGCGCTTGACCTCGCAGATGACGGTCACGCCCTCGCCGCGCAGGGCGGCGACTCCGTCCTTGGCCGCCGGAGCGCGCGCCGCGCGTTCCTTGAGCTCGTCGAGGCTGACACGCGCCTGCCGCTCTGCGAGGTCGGCGCGGACGCCGTCGATGATCTCGTCGAGCACACTCACGCGAGCGGCCCCCTTCCAGGACGGTGATGAGGGAACAGGATCAGCCATCTCGATGGTATCCGCAGGAGGGCCGAGGGCCCGCATCCGGCCGCCGAATGTCCCACTGGCTGGGCGTTCACGGCGCCAGTGCTGATCCGAACGGCAGATTCCGAACAACGGTGAAGATCAGCAGCACGGCGCCGATGCCCCACCAATAGGCCGGTGCGAGGTTGATCCGTACGGGCCTTCCTCTGCTCGCGCGGACGATCCAGACCACCCAGACGGCGGCGAAGATCGCGTAGCCGACGACGGCGAGAGCATTGGAGCCGAAGGCGGCGGCGATATCGCCGTGGGCAACGGCGTGGGCGCTGCGCAGCCCGCCGCAGCCGGGGCAGAACAGGCCGGTGACCTGCAGCATCGGGCAGACCGGGTAGTGGCCCGGCTGGTTGGGGTCGACGGCGCCGACATAGCCGAAGGCGGCGATGACGGCGCCCATGACCGCCACCGGGGTGGCGATCCGTCGGAAGGGTGATGCGGGCACGGGCGCCGGCGGGAAGGCCGGCGCCGGCTGACCGGGCGCCGGCACGAAGTCCGGCGCGGGCTGTCGACCGGACGGGCCCGGTGCGGCTGCGGGAGAAGGCGAGGCGTCCACCCGGCGATTGTCCCCGCTCACGCGGAAAGGCGCAGCCCGGCCCGGGCTGCGCCTTTCACCATGTTCCGGCCGGCGTCAGGAAGAAATCTGGGCCTGCCCGGCGCGCGCCCGGGCGGCGGCCATCTCGGGCGACTCCTTCGGCATGCCGAGGCCGGCGGCCTTCATCGCGAAACCGACGATTGCGCCGATGAGAATGATCGCGAAACCGGCCCAGAAGCCGAGCGGGTTGGCCGCGACCATGAAGACGCCTGCGACGCAGAAGCCGATGAACGAGATGATGACACCGGTCCAGGCGGCCGGGGTGTGTCCGTGGCTGCTGCCCGCCATGAGTTGCTCCTCGTTGGTGTTGCGCTGTGGGTATCGCTTGTATCGCTGTACGCAAAGCTGGTGGCGCTGTGCTGCTGTGCAGAAAGCTCAGGACCATTGTCCCGTACGCACGGGTACGGCGTGTGCTGGGGGTCGCACCCGGGGTGTGTCCCCCGGTCACGCCCCGCTCGCGCCGGGAGGTCCTTCAGTGCGTCGGGTCCTCGCCGCGGTCCAGGGCCTTCCACAGGTCCTCGGGCCGGTCCGGGTCCGGGGCGGTGCGGGGGGCCTTGCGGGGGCGCGGAGTGCCGTCGCGTTCGTACCGGCCCGACATGGTCGGCCAGAGCTTCCCGTACCGCAGGGCGAGCAGCCCTGCGATGAGGATCAGCAGTCCGCCGGCGGCGGTGACGTACGGCCAGGCGGTGTGGCTGAGGGCGTCGATGGTGGCGGACGTGTCGCCGGTGGTCTGCGCCGCCTTCTCGTCGAGGGCCGCACTGTCGGATGCGCCGAGGTAGGCGCTCAGTCCGGCACCGAGGCCGCTGAGGGCGAGCAGCCCGGCGACGAGCAGCCGGCCGGCGCTGCGGACGGCGAAGACGGCGACGAGGGCGGCCAGGCCGACGATGGCGAGTGCCGCCGGGAGTCCGGTGACGTCCTGGCCGTCGGCGGTCAGAGGCAGGGTGCCGCCGCCGACGGCGGCCTTGCCCTCGGCCCAGGTCTGGCCGGAGGCGAGAAGGACGACGGCGGCTCCGACCGCCCCGAGAAGCAGGCCGGCGGCCAGGCTGCGGCGGCTTCCCGTGGCGTCGGGTGCGGTGGCGGCCTGGGCACGGGGCTGGGGTACGGGGACAGCACTCACGTGCCCCACTATCCCTTACGGGTTCAGCCCGGGCAGCACATGGGGGGTGGGTGAAGGAGCGGGGTCTGGTGCGTGCAGCTGCAAGGCGGAGGAGGGAGGCAACGCGAAGGGGGCCCCTCCCATGCCTTTCGGGCCAAGGGGGAGTTGTCGACTGACGACAACGCCGCAGATGTGCGCACCAGGGCACGCGACGCCGCCCCCCATGTGCCGCTCGGGCTTCACCGTGCGTGGAGGCGGTTCGCCGTATGCACGGCGCGCAGGACCGCGGCGGCCTTGTTGCGGCATTCGGTGTCCTCGGCGACCGGGTCGGAGTCGGCGACGATTCCCGCTCCGGCCTGGACGTACGCGGTGCCCTCGCGCAGCAGAGCCGTACGGATCGCGATCGCGGTGTCGGAGTCCCCGGCGAAGTCGAGGTAGCCGACGCAGCCTCCGTACAGTCCGCGGCGGGTGGGTTCGAGCTCCTCGATGATCTGCATGGCCCGCGGCTTGGGGGCGCCGGAGAGCGTCCCGGCCGGGAAGCATGCGGTCAGGACGTCGAAGGCGGTACGGCCTTCGGCGACGCGGCCGGTGACCGTGGAGACGATGTGCATCACGTGCGAGTACCGCTCGATCGACATGAAATCGACGACCTCGACACTGCCGGGCACGCAGACCCGTCCCAGGTCGTTGCGGCCGAGGTCGACGAGCATCAGGTGCTCGGCGCGTTCCTTCGGGTCGGCGAGGAGCTCGTCGGCGAGCGCCTGGTCCTCCTGCGGGATGGCGCCGCGGGGCCTGGTCCCGGCGATCGGGTGGACCATCGCCCGCCCGTCCTCGACCTTGACGAGGGCTTCGGGACTGGAGCCCGCGACATCGAAGCCGTCGAACCGGAAGAGGTACATGTACGGCGACGGGTTGGTCGCGCGCAGCACTCGGTAGACGTCCAACGCGCTTGCCGTGCACGGGGTTTCGAAGCGCTGTGACGGGACGACCTGGAACGCCTCGCCGGCCCTGATGCGCTCCTTCACGTCGACGACGGCGTCCTGGAAGGCCTGGCCGCCCCAGAGCGCGGTGTACGGCGGGAGCTCGGACGGCGGAAGGGCCGCGGGGGTGCTCTCGACCGGGCGGGAGAGGTCCGCCTCCATGGCGTCGAGCCGGGCGACGGCGTCGGCGTACGCCTCGTCGACCCCGGTCTCCAGGTCGTTGTGGTTGATCGCGTTGGCGATCAGCAGGACGCTGCCGTCCCAGTGGTCGAGGACGGCGAGGTCCGAGGTGAGGAGCATGGTCAGCTCGGGGAGCTGCAGGTCGTCGCCTCCGTGCTCACCGATCCGCTCCAGTCGGCGCACGATGTCGTAACCGAGATAGCCGACCATGCCGCCGGTGAACGGCGGCATGCCGGAGTGCAGGTCGCGCGGGGTGTGCAGGGCCTCGACAGTGGCGCGCAGGGCGTCCAGGGGATCCCCGTCGACGGGGACGCCGACGGGCGGGGTGCCGAGCCAGTGCGCCTGCCCGTCGCGGACGGTGAGGGTGGCGGCGCTGCGGACGCCGATGAAGGAGTAGCGGGACCAGGTGCGGCCGTTCTCCGCGGATTCGAGGAGGAACGTGCCGGTGCGCTCGCCCGCGAGCTTGCGGTAGAGCGCGACCGGGGTGTCGCCGTCCGCGAGGAGTCGGCGGCTGACGGGGATGACACGCCGGTCGGCGGCCAGCTTGCGGAAGGTCTCGAGATCCATGGCGGCTGACCCTACTGTCCCAGCGGGAGTACGTCTGCGTCGAAGCAGGTCCGGTCACCGGTGTGACAGGCGGCACCCGTCTGGTCGACCTTGACGAGGACGGTGTCCGCGTCGCAGTCGAGGGCGACGGACTTGACCACCTGGATGTGGCCCGAGGTGTCGCCCTTGACCCAGTACTCCTGGCGGCTGCGCGACCAGTAGGTGCAGCGGCCGGTGGTCAGGGTGCGGTGCAGGGCCTCGTCGTCCATCCAGCCGAGCATGAGCACCTCACCGGTGTCGTACTGCTGGGCGATGGCCGGGACGAGGCCGTCGGCGCCGCGCTTGAGGCGGGCGGCGACGGCGGGGTCCAGGCTGCTGGCGGGCGGGGTGCTGGGCGCGGGCATGCTGGTCATGGGTCCCATTCTGCCGTGGCCGCGAGGGCGGTTCCGTGAGGCGTCCACTGGGCGGACTGCGGGACACGGTCGTACGCTGGCGGGCATGTCGACCCATGCGAAGCGCGAACGACTTCTGCTTGCCGACCTGTTGGAGGCGGCCGGTCCCGAAGCCGCCACCCTGTGCCACGGCTGGACGTCCCGGGACCTGGCGGCCCACGTCGTGGTGCGCGAGCGCCGACCGGACGCGGCGGCCGGGCTAGTGCTGAGCCCGCTGAAGATCCGGCTCGAACGGGTGCAGGCCGAGTTCGCCGAGAAGCCGTACGAGGAACTCATCCAGCTGATCCGTACGGGGCCGCCCCGGATGTCGCCGTTCGGGCTGAAGCAGCTGGACGAGGCGGCCAACACGGTGGAGTTCTACATCCACGCCGAGGACGTGCGCCGGGCGCAGCCCGACTGGTCGCAGCGGGAGCTGGACCCGGTCTTCGCCGATGCGCTCTGGTCGCGTATGGAGAAGGCGGCGCGGCTGATGGGGCGCAAGGCGCCGGTGGGTCTTGTGCTGCGCCGCCCGGACGGGCAGACCGTGGTGGCGCACAAGGGCACTCCGGTGGTGACGGTCACCGGCGAGCCGGGCGAACTGCTGCTCTTCGCGTCCGGGCGGCAGGACGCGGCCCGGGTGGAGGTCGAGGGCGACAAGGAGGCGGTGGCCCGGCTGCGGACGGCGGAGCTCGGCATGTAGGACGACGGTTCGCACGGCCGCCGGTGCCCGGCGGCGTGCCGTACGCGGCCCACCCCCCAATTGCCGGTCGGTCTCAGTGCGGCAGTTCCGCGCGGCGCAGTCGGGTGAACAGCAGGCCGACCACGGCCCCCGCCCCGCACAGCGCCGCGCTGACGACGAAGACCGGGCCGGTGCCCCAGGCGGCGACGGCCGCGCCGGTCACCGGGTAACTGAGCGGTGCGACGGCGTGGGTGAAGAGCGTCGAGACCGAGGTGACCCTCCCCAGATAGGCGGGGTCGGTGGCGGACTGCATCAGGGCCCCGCACAGCGACCCGCCCAGCCCGGCGAACAGTCCGACGAGGACGCCGACGGCGGCGGCGAGGGCCACCGACGGCACGTAGGCGAGCGCCCCGATGGCGACCGCCCCCACCAGCACGGTCAGGCACATGATGAGCCCGGCGCGGGGCAGTCGCCCGCGGACCGCGAGCAGCAGGGCCGCGGCGCCGGCGCCGATACCGAAGGCGGCGACGATCCAGCCCATGCCGGAGGCGCCCCAGCCGCGCTCTTTCGCAAGCAGGATCAGCCCGAGGTTGAGCGGGCCCGCGAAACCCAGCTCGCTGGTGGCGAGGCAGAGCACGAGCGGCCCGAGCAGTGGATGGCGCCGGATGTGGCGCACCCCATCAGCCAGTTCGCGCCATGCGGTGCCGGGAGATTCGGCACCGTCCTGGTCGGGCAGGGGCGCGATCCGTACGAAGACGAGCAGGGGCAGTGAGACGGCGAAGAGCACCCCGGCCGCGGCGAATGCGAGCACGGGTCCGCCGAGCGCCACCGCGACCCCGCCCAGCGGTGCGCCGACCACATTGGCGGTACGGGTGGCGAGTCCGCGCAGTCCCTGGATCCGGGCCAGCTGTCCGGCGGTCGTGATCCTGGGCGGCAGAGCTCCCACGGCGGGCAGGAAGAGCGCGTCGACCGCGCCGAAGACGAGTGCGACGGCGATCAGCATCCACAGGGCGGGCGAGGTGAACAGCAGGACGCCGGCCAGGCCCAGGACGACCAGGCAGCGCGTGGCGTCGCTGCCGATGACGAGACGACGGGGCCCGAACCGGTCTGCCAGGACTCCCCCGCCGAGCATCAGCACGGCCCGGGGTACGGATCCGGCGGCGAGGACGAATCCGGCCTGCGAGGCGGTGCCGGTGCGGGTGGCCGCCCAGGCGAGCGCCATGTAGTAGACGCTGTCGCCGACCATCGACGCGGTGTACGCGCCGAGCCAGCGCAGGACGTTGCCGTCGCGGTGGGCGGGGCGTTCGGGAGCGCTCGTGGCCGTGACGGTGACAGTCATGAGGGGCGTCCTCTCGGGTGGCAGGCTCAGGTCCGGAACGGGAATGAGTACAGGTGCATGGCGACGTTCTCGCGCCCTTCGGTGTCCCCCGCCTCGTCGCGGGCCCGGCCGGCCTCCTCGTACCGGTCGATCACCTCGTGCACCTCTCGGTTGAGCGCGGCCAGTTCGTCGGCGGTGAGCCGGGCCAGGTACTCGGAGCTGGAGGCGGCGCTGCGCCACTTCGGCGACCAGCTCTGGGCCGAGTCGAGGTAACGGCGGTACAGCTCGATGTGCTGGTCGAAGGAGAGCCTGCCGACAGCGGCATGCGTGGCGACCTTCTCGGGCGCGTCGCTGAAGTCTTCGTCGTGGAAGTTCAGCCCCTTCGATGCGGGCTGCCACCAGCGCTCGCGGCCGTCCTTGCCCTGCTGCTCGGCCTCCTCGATCAGGCCGTGGTCGGCGAGCTTGCGCAGGTGATAGCTGACCAGTGAGACGGCCTCGTCGACCTGCTCGGCGAGCTGGGAGGCGGTGGCTCTCCGGGAGATGTAGAGCGCTCGGTACAGCTTCATCCGCAGGGGGTGCCCGAACGCCTTCAAGGTCTCCAGATCCGAGACCCGGCGCGGTTCATTGCTTGCCATGCCCCACACCGTAGACAGGAAAGAAAACTTGCACAATATTTATTGCGCAATAAAAGTTGCATTGTTTCGTGCATGACTGCCACGATCGGACAGGTGACGGACCGCAGAACGCCGATCGCCGGACGGAACCGCATATCGGCTCCGTCCGGCGATCGATGACTCCGCGGTCAGCGGACCGGGAGTCCGGCTTCCCTGAGCGCGCCCTTGACCTCGGAGATCCGCAGGTCACCGAAGTGGAAGACGGACGCGGCGAGCACCGCGTCGGCGCCCGCCGCGATGGCCGGCGCGAAGTCCGCGAGCCGGCCCGCGCCGCCGGAGGCGATGACGGGGACGGTGACGTGTGTGCGGACCGCCGCGATCATCTCGGTGTCGTAGCCGTCCTTCGTGCCGTCGGCGTCCATCGAGTTGAGCAGGATCTCGCCCGCGCCCAGCTCGGCGGCCCGGTGCGCCCACTCGACGGCGTCGATACCGGTGCCCTTGCGGCCGCCGTGCGTGGTGACCTCGAAGGTGCCCGCGGGGGTACGCCGGGCGTCGACGGACAGGACGAGGACCTGCCGGCCGAACCGCTCGGCGATCTCACGGATGAGGTCCGGGCGGGCGATCGCCGCGGTGTTGACACCGACCTTGTCGGCGCCGGCCCGCAGCAGTTTGTCGACGTCGTCGGCCGTACGGACACCGCCGCCGACGGTGAGCGGGATGAAGACCTGCTCCGCGGTGCGGCGCACCACGTCGTAGGTCGTCTCCCGGTCGCCGCTGGACGCGGTGATGTCGAGGAAGGTCAGCTCGTCGGCGCCCTCGGCGTCGTACAGCTTGGCCATCTCGACGGGGTCACCCGCGTCGCGCAGGTTCTGAAAGTTGACACCCTTGACGACCCGGCCGTTGTCGACGTCCAGGCACGGGATGACACGTACCGCGAGACTCATTGCGCACCTTCCCGGTAGGCCTCGATCTCGACTTCGACGACCAGGCTGGGGTCGACGAAACCGGAGACGATGATCATGGAAGCGGCGGGACGGACGTCATCGAACAGCTCCTTGTGGGCGCGGCCGACCTCGTCCACGTCCCGGGCATGCGTGAGGTACATCCGGGTACGGACGACGTCCTCGCGGCCCAGCCCCACCTGCTTCAGCGCGTCGAAGGCGACCTTGAAGGAGGCGACGGCCTGCTCGTACGGGCCGCCCGCGGAGATCTGTCCGTTGACGATCGACGTGCAGCCGGCGACCAGGACCAGCCCGTTCGGCAGCTGCACCGCGCGGGAGTAGCCGAACTTGTCCTCCCAGGGGGCGCCGGAGGAGATGCGGTTGACGGAGTCGGTCATCCGGAGACCACCTGCAGCGCCTCTTCGAGGGTGAACGCCTTCGCATACAGCGCCTTGCCGACGATCGCGCCCTCGACACCGTCCGGCACGAGCGAGGCGATCGCCCGCAGGTCGTCCAGCGAGGAGACGCCGCCGGAGGCGACGACGGGCTTGTCGGTGGCGGCGCAGACGTTCTTCAGGAGCTCCAGATTGGGGCCCTGGAGCGTGCCGTCCTTGGCGATGTCGGTGACGACGTAGCGGGCACAGCCCTCGGAGTCGAGGCGCGCGAGGGTCTCGTAGAGGTCGCCGCCGTCGCGGGTCCAGCCGCGGCCGCGGAGCGTCGTACCGCGGACGTCGAGGCCGACGGCGATCTTGTCGCCGTGCTCGGCGATGACCTTGGCGACCCACTCGGGGGTCTCCAGCGCGGCGGTGCCGAGGTTGACCCGGGTGCAGCCGGTGGCAAGAGCGGCGGCGAGCGAGGCGTCGTCACGGATGCCGCCGGACAGCTCGACCTTGATGTCCATGGAGCGGGCGACCTCGGCGATCTGCGCCCGGTTGTCACCGGTGCCGAACGCGGCGTCCAGGTCGACGAGGTGCAGCCACTCGGCGCCCGCCCTCTGCCAGGCGAGGGCGGCCTGCAGGGGGTCCCCGTACGAGGTCTCGGAGCCGGACTCGCCGTGCACGAGCCGGACGGCCTGGCCGTCGCGGACGTCGACGGCGGGGAGGAGCTCAAGCGTGGTGGACATCAGAGTGTTCCGATCCAGTTGGTCAGCAGCTGGGCGCCGGCATCGCCGGACTTCTCGGGGTGGAACTGGGTGGCCCACAGGGCGCCGTTCTCCACGGCGGCGACGAACGGCTCGCCGTGGGTGGCCCAGGTGACCCGGGGGGCGCGGATTCTGGCGTTCGTGACTTCGAGGCTCCAGTCGTGCACCGCGTACGAGTGCACGAAGTAGAACCGGGCCTCGGGGTCGAGACCCGCGAAGAGCTCGGAGTCCTCGGGGGACCGCACGGTGTTCCAGCCCATGTGCGGGACGACCGGGGCCTTCAGCGGGGCGACGGTGCCGGGCCACTCGTCGAGGCCCTCCGTCTCCACGCCGTGCTCGATGCCGCGCTCGAAGAGGATCTGCATGCCGACGCAGATGCCCATCACAGGCCGGCCGCCGGAGAGCCTGCGGCCGATGATCCATTCACCGCGGGCCTTCTTCAGCCCCTCCATGCAGGCGGAGAACGCGCCGACGCCGGGCACCAGCAGCCCGTCGGCGTTCATCGCCCGGTCGAAGTCGCGGGTGATCTCGACGTCCGCGCCGACGTGGGCGAGGGCGCGCTCGGCGGAACGGACGTTGCCGAAGCCGTAGTCGAAGACGACGACCTTCTTCTTCTCACTCACAGGTCGCTCCCTCAGTCCCAGAGACCCTGGATCCGCATGACACCTGCGACCAGGCTCATCACGGATGCGAACCCGAGCAGCACGATGACGCCCTTGGGCATCTTCTGCTTCGAGAAGGAGTAGACGCCACCGGCCAGGAAGAGGCCGAGGACGATCAGAATGGTGTTGAGGCCGGTCACAGCGCGCCCTTCGTGGAAGGAAGAATTCCGGCAGCACGCGGATCGTGCTCACAGGCATACCGCAGGGCGCGGGCGAGCGCCTTGAACTGACACTCCACGATGTGGTGGGCGTTACGGCCGTACGGGACGTGGACGTGCAGGGCGATCTGCGCCTGGGCGACGAACGACTCCAGGATGTGCCGGGTCATCGTGGTGTCGTACGAGCCGATCATCGGCGCGATGTTCTCCGGCTCGGTGTGCACCAGGTAGGGGCGGCCGGAGAGGTCGACGGTGACCTGGGCGAGCGACTCGTCCAGCGGGACGGTGCAGTTACCGAAGCGGTAGATGCCGACCTTGTCGCCGAGCGCCTCCTTGAAGGCGGCGCCGAGGGCGAGGGCGGTGTCCTCGATCGTGTGGTGCGTGTCGATGTGCAGGTCGCCGTCGGTCTTGACCGTGAGGTCGAAGAGGCCGTGGCGGCCGAGCTGGTCGAGCATGTGGTCGTAGAAGCCGACCCCGGTCGACACGTCGACCTTTCCGGTGCCGTCGAGGTTGACCTCGACGAGCACGGACGTTTCCTTGGTGGTGCGTTCCACGCGGCCTACGCGGGGGCTCATCCGTCGTGCTCCTTCTTGGCGAACTCATTTACAAGCGTGCGTACCGCGTCGAGGAACGCGTCGTTCTCTGCCGGGGTTCCTGCGGAGACCCGCAGCCATCCCGGTACGCCGTTGTCCCGGACCAGGACGCCCCGGTCGAGGATCTGCTGCCAGGCGGTGTGGCTGTCGGCGAAGCGGCCGAACTGGACGAAGTTGGCGTCCGAGTCCGTCACGTCGAAGCCGAGGGCGCGCAGTTCGGTGACGATCCGGTCGCGCTCGCTCTTGAGCTGCGCGACGTATCCGAGGAGCGTGTCGGTGTGCTCCAGGGCGGCGAGCGCTGTGGCCTGGGTGACGGAGGACAGGTGGTACGGCAGCCGCACCAGCTGGACGGCGTCCACGACGGCCGGGTCGGCGGCGAGGTAGCCGAGCCGCAGACCGGCGGCGCCGAACGCCTTCGACATGGTGCGCGAGAGCACCAGGTTGGGCCGGCCCTCGATCAGCGGGAGCAGCGAGGGGTGGTGGCTGAATTCGCCGTACGCCTCGTCGACGACGACCATCGAGGGCCTGGCGGCCTGGGCGGCGTCGTACAGCGCGAGGACGGTGTCGGCGTCGACGGCGGTGCCCGTGGGGTTGTTGGGCGAGGTGATGAAGACGATGTCCGGCCGCTGCTCGGCGATGGCCTCGCAGGCCGCGTCGACATCGATCGTGAAGTCGTCCTTGCGCGGTCCGGAGATCCAGCCGGTGCCGGTGCCGCGCGCGATGAGGCCGTGCATCGAGTACGAGGGCTCGAAGCCGATCGCGGTGCGTCCGGGTCCGCCGAAGGTCTGCAACAGCTGCTGCAGCACCTCGTTGGAGCCGTTGGCCGCCCAGACGTTGGCGAGACCGACCTCGTGCCCGGCGGTGCGGGTGAGGTAGCGGGCCAGTTCGGTACGGAGTTCGACGGCGTCCCGGTCGGGGTAGCGATTGAGGTCGCGGGCGGCCTCGCGGACGCGCTCGGCGATGCGGTCGACGAGCGCCTCGGGGAGCGGGTACGGGTTCTCGTTGGTGTTCAGCCGTACGGCCACGTCGAGCTGGGGCGCGCCGTACGGGGACTGACCGCGGAGCTCGTCCCGGATCGGCAGGTCGTCGATACGGGTGGTGTTGCTGTTCGTCACTGCTGCGGAACCTTCCAGCCGCTGCGCTCGTCGAGTTCGCCTTCGGCGAAACGGGCCTTGAGAGCGGCGCCGTGGGCGGGGAGGTCCTCCGCCTCGGCGAGGGTCACGACATGGTGGGTGACCTCGGCGAGCGCGTCGCGCGTGTAGTCGACGATGTGGATACCGCGCAGGAAGGACTGCACGGACAGGCCCGAGGAGTGGCAGGCGCAGCCACCGGTGGGCAGGACGTGGTTGGAGCCGGCGCAGTAGTCGCCGAGCGAGACCGGGGCCCACGGGCCGACGAAGATCGCTCCGGCGTTGCGGACCCGGTCGGCGACGGCGGCGGCGTCGGCGGTCTGGATCTCCAGGTGCTCGGCGGCGTACGCGTCGACGACCTTGAGACCGTCCTCCAGATCGTTGACCAGGACGATCGCGGACTGGCGGCCGGCCAGTGCGGGCTCGATCCGGTCGGTGACGTGCTTGGTCGCGGCGATCTGCGGCTTCAGCTCGGCCTCGGTGGCGGCGGCCAGTTCCTCGGAGTCGGTGACGAGGACGGCGGCGGCCATCGGGTCGTGCTCGGCCTGGCTGATCAGGTCGGCGGCGACGTGCACCGGGTCGGCGGTGGAGTCGGCGAGGATCGCGATCTCGGTGGGTCCGGCCTCGGCGTCGATGCCGATGCGGCCCTTGAGGAGGCGCTTGGCGGCGGCGACGTAGATGTTGCCGGGACCGGTGACGAGGTTCACCGGGAGACATTCGGCCGTTCCGTACGCAAACATCGCGATGGCCTGGGCGCCACCGGCGGCGTACACCTCATCGACGCCGAGCAGGGCGCAGGCGGCGAGGATGGTGGGGTGCGGCAGGCCGCCGAACCCCTTCTGCGGCGGGGAGGCGACGGCGATGCCCTCGACACCCGCCTCCTGCGCCGGTACGACGTTCATCACCACGGAGGACGGGTAGACGGAGCGCCCGCCCGGCACATACAGCCCGACGCGCTCGACGGGAACCCACTTCTCGGTGACGGTACCGCCGGGGACGACCTGCGTGGTGTGCGTGGTGCGGCGCTGCTCGTGGTGGACGAGGCGGGCGCGGCGGATCGACTCCTCCAGGGCAGCCCGTACGGCGGGGTCGAGCCGGTCCAGCGCCTCGGACAGGGCCGCGGCCGGGACCCGGGTCGAGTCGACCCGTACGCCGTCGAATTTCTCTCCCCACTCGATCACTGCCGCTGAGCCACGATGGCGTACGTCCTCGCAGATGGGGCGCACCGTCTCCAGAGCGGCTTCCACGTCGAACTCGGCTCGGGGCAGCAGGTCGCGCAGGTCGCCGCCCTCGGGAAGGGCATTGCCGCGCAGATCGATTCGAGAGATCACACCCCAATTCTCTCAGACCGCCTCCGACGGCAGTTCGCCCGTATCACTGGCTGATACATGCCCCGGCCGTCACGGCCGACTACTCCCGGCCACTCCTGACCGCCGGCGTTCACACCGTCACCCAGAGGGAACACACAGGGAATAAGACCGACCGGCATGCCGGTCGGTCTCACAGCTGCAAGCGGAAGGGGCCCCGGTGACCGAACCGCAGGACAGCGAGATCCCGGACAGCCTCGGCGTGGCGGAACTGGGCATGTGGCGGGCGTTCCGGAACGGCAGCACCTACGATTTGCGCGCCCGCGACCCGATGCGGGACGACCCGTTCGCGCCGACGGCCTGGGGCGCCGAGCGCAGTGTGGACGCCCGTGTGGTCGCCCGGCTGCTGCTGAGCGGGCCGCCCGCCCGGCCGGGACGGGTCGCCGCGCTGAAGCTCCGGGGCATACGGATCACCGGGACCCTCGATCTCGCGGGCGGACGTGTCGCTCCGTACGTGGAGCTGACGGGCTGCCGCTTCGAGGAGGAGGTGGTGCTGCCGGAGTGTCACTTCACGACGTTGCGGATGGTCGGCTGCGCGATGCCGCGGCTGGAGGCAGCGCGGCTGCGCACCGAGGGCGATCTGCATCTGCCACGCTGCCGGATCGAGCGCGGGATCCGGCTCACCGACGCTCATATCGGCACCGACCTGCTGTTGAACCAGATCGAGCTCGGGGCCGACCGGCAGGGCCGGGCGCTCGCCGGGGACGGTCTGACGGTCGCGCAGGACCTGCAGGCGGAGATGGTCGAGACACGTGGCGAGCTGAGTCTGCGTGGTGCGAAGGTCGGCGGTTCGCTGAGTCTGCGCGGCAGCCGGCTGCGGGCGGGGCGTGGCCGGCGCGCACTCAACGCCCCGCAGCTGACGGTGGAGCGGACGCTGTACATGACCGAGGCGTGGGTCAGCGTCGACACGGGGAACCTGGGCACCACTCCCCCGTACGGCATCGTCATGGCCCAGGCCCCGGCGCACGGCACCCGAGCGCAGGTCTTCGAGTGCCGCGGCGGGGTACGGCTGGACGACGGGCGGTTCGGTGACGCGGTCGACCTGCACAAGGCCAGGTTCGTGCTGGCGCCCCCCGAGGAACTGTCGCTGCGCCGGATCGTCACCCCGGAGCTGCGGTTCAACGCGGAGCGCCCGGAGGAGGGCCGGGTCGTGCTCAACGGCGCGAAGGTCGTCACGCTGATCGACGTGTCGACCAGCTGGCCGGGGCCGGGCGGGCTCGCGATGGGCGGTTTCGTCTACGAGAACCTCGTCCCGTACGGGCACTTCCCGCTCTCCCGCCGCCTGGATTGGCTGGCGGCGGCGACCCCCGAGTACGTACCGGAGCCGTACGAACGGCTGGCGACGGTGCTGCGCAACTGCGGGGAGGACGCGGACGCCCGCGAGGTGCTGCTCGCCAAGCAGCGGCGCCGGCGCGAGACGCTGCCGCCCGCCGCGAAGCTGTGGGGGATCCTGCAGGACTGGACGGTGGCGTACGGCTACCGGCCCGGGCGGGCCGCGGTGTGGATGGCGGTGCTGTGGGCGGCCGGGACGGTGGCCTTCTCGCAGTACGAGCCGGCGGCGATCAAGCGGGACGAGCACCCGAAGTGGAACGCGGCGCTGTACGCGCTGGATCTGCTGGTGCCCGTGATCAACCTCGGGCAGGACGGGTACTGGCGGATGGAGGGCGGCTGGCAGTGGGCGGCGGCCGCGCTGGTGCTGCTGGGGTGGATATTGGCCACGACGGTGGCGGCGGGCGCGTCCCGGCTGCTGCGCCGCGGCTGACCGGGCACGGCCGGGACGGGCCGCCCTCGGCCCGCAGACAAGGGCCCGGCGGACACTCCGACGACCGGTCTCCCCCGGCCGACCAGCACGGACACCAATCCGGAGCGGAATAATCAAGCCAGATTCCACCCCATCCTTTACATTTTATTGACCCCGCTCAGAGCAACCCAGGCACTCGGCACCAAAGCTTCACAGTGCCCCTCTGGCGCCGCCTCGACCAGCGCTTTTCAATGATCTGCACCATGTCATTCCTTCGCGCCCTGCTCCGTACCGCGCGCATGATCAGGCACGCGCCACAGCTGTCCGCCGGACTGCCCGCGGACGATGAGGTGCTGCTCGACGCCCCCGACGAGCGGCTCTCCCCCGCGCTCGTCGCCGCCGCCCTCGGAGAGTACGAGCCGGCCGCCAAGCTTCTCGCCACCACCCGGGACGCCGCCGAATGGGAGAACCGCGACCGTTACCTCGGCCGGCTCGTCACCTTCGCCCGCCACCGCGACAGCTGGCTGACCGACTGGCTCGCCGCCGCCCCGCACGACCCGGACGCACTGCTCGTCAAGGCCGAACTGGCGGTCCGGCGGGCCTGGGAGTCGCCGGCCCGCGCCGAGCAGCTGCGCGGCGTGGCACCACAGATCACCGCGGCGGCCGAGAGCGATCCGCGCGACCCGGTGCCCTGGCGGCTCGCGCTCGACCACGCCCGCGGCACACATGCTCCGCACACCGCCTTCGAGGCGCTGTGGGAGCAGGCCGTCCGGCGCTCCTCGCACCACTACGGATGCCATGTCGCGGCGCTGCAGTACCTCTCCGCCGCCTGGTTCGGCTCGCACCGCGAGTGCTTCGACTTCGCCGAACAGGCCGCCGAGGACTCGCTGCCCAGCTCGCTGGTGCAGGCGCTGCCGGTGCGGGCCGCGTTCGCGCTGCTGAGCGCCGGCTCCGAGGCGCGGACCACATCGATGCTGGAGGAGCGGATCGACAGGGCCGCGGATCTGGCGATCGCGCTGTCCGCCACGTACGAGCCGGGGGATCCGTGGCCGGCCGAGGTCCGCAATCTGCTGGCGTACGTACTGATCGTCCGGGGTCGCTGGGAAGAGGCGCTGGAACAGTTCCGGCTGATCGGACCCCATGCGACGTCGTTCCCGTGGTCGCCGGTCTCCGACGATCCGCTCGGCCAGTTCCTGGACGCGCGGGACGGGGTACGCCTCCAGGTGGCATCCGGGATGCCTTTGCGGTACCGGGCCGACCACGGCGGGTCGCGCGGCCATTACGCTTGACCGTTGTGACCACCGCTCGTCTGCCCCTCTTCCCGCTGAACGCGGTGCTGTTCCCCGGCCTCGTGCTGCCGCTCAACGTCTTCGAGGAGCGGTATCGCGCCATGATGCGCGAGTTGCTGAAGTCCGATGAGGACGAACCGCGCCGCTTCGCCGTCGTGGCGATCCGCGACGGCCGCGAGATCGCTCCCACCGCCGCCGGAATGCCGGACGCCACCACGGTGCCCTCCGCCATCGAGCGCGGTCCCGCGGACGGCTTCGGCCCCGACCCGATCCAGACGTTTCACCGGGTCGGCTGTGTCGCCGACGCGGCAAAGATCCGGGAACGCGCGGACGGCAGCTTCGAGGTCCTGGCGACCGGCACCACCCGGGTCAAGCTGCTCTCGGTCGACGCGAGCGGCCCCTACCTGACGGCCGAGGTCGAAGAGCTCGCCGAGGACGCCGGCGACGAGGCGGGCGCGCTCGCCGAGGGCGTACTGCGGGCATTCCGCAGCTACCAGAAGCGACTGGCCGGAGCGAGCGAGCGTTCCCTGACGACGGGCGCGGAACTGCCGGACGACCCGTCGGTCGTCTCGTACCTGGTGGCCGCCGCCGCGGTCCTCGACATCCCGTCGAAGCAGCGACTGCTGCAGGCCCCGGACACGGCGACGCGCCTGCGCGAGGAACTGATGCTCCTGCGCTCCGAGACGGCCGTCCTCCGGCATCTCCCGTCCCTGCCCGCAGTCGACCTGACCCGGGCACCGACCCACCCCAACTGATGCGAGGACCCTGCCCCGTGGCAAAGAAGCCGAAGAAGCACCAGCAGTCCGGCTCCGGCGGCACTCCGGCGACGGTCGCCCTGACTGCGGCGGGCACCCCCTTCACGACCCACTCCTACGAGCACGACCCGGCCTCCCCTTCGTACGGTGAGGAGGCGGCGGAGGCGCTGGGCGTCTCCCCCGACCGGGTCTTCAAAACCCTGGTGGCCGACGTGGACGGCACCCTGACCGTGGCGGTCGTCCCGGTGGCCGGCTCCCTGGACCTGAAGGCCCTGGCAGCGGCGGTCGGCGGCAAGCGGGCCGCGATGGCGGACCCGGCGGCGGCGGAACGCACGACGGGCTATGTACGGGGCGGCATCTCCCCCCTGGGCCAGCGGAAGCGGCTGCCGACGGTGCTGGACGAGTCGGCGCAGTCCCACGAGACGATCTGCGTATCGGCGGGCCGCCGCGGCCTGGAGGTGGAACTGGCCCCGACGGATCTGGCTTCGCTGACGGGGGCGGTGTTCGCGGCCATCGCCCGGGCGTAGCCCACGCGGCCCCGGGGCACTCTCAGCCCAGGGGCAAGCGCGGCCCGGGGGCGCTTCCCATCCCAGGGGCGTTCGCAACCCCAGGTCACTTCCGGCCCGACGTCACATCCAGCCCCGGGGGCGCTTCCAGCTCAGGGTCACATGCAGCCCCGGGGCACCTCCAGCCCGGCGTCCCCTCCAGCCCGTCCTTCGATTGAGGACCGGGGTCCGGGGCAGAGCCCCAGCAGCGGGAAGGGGCGGGGTGGGCTGAGGCCCCGCGCAGCGGCCCTACCCCCGTAGCCCCACCCGCCCCGCTCCCTACGGCTCCGTCGGAGGCGGCGGCGAGGACGAAGGCGAGGACGGAGACGGCCCCGCCGAACCCGCACCCCCCGGCCCAGCCCCCGGCACCTCCCAGACTCCCCACTCCGGCTCCGGATCCCGCGGCCCGAACGCCGCGGTCAGCGCCAGATGAACGACCATCGCCGCCACCGACCAGGCCAGCAACGCACCCTTCGCATGCAGGTCGAGCGGCGCATCGAACACCACGCCCTTGCCGACCTCCCGTGCATGGGCGACCACATCACGTTCCGGTCCGAGCCAGACGCCCACCCCCCAGGCCACCAGCGACCCGAGCAGCCCGCCCAGGGCGAGCCCCACGACCAGCGCGATCCCGCCACGCCGGCGGAACCAGAAGGCCAGCGCCGCGGACACCGCCCCGAACGCGAGCGCGAGCAGCACAAACGTCCCGTCGCTCCCGATCGCCTCCTCGCCCTCGCTGTCCTTGAGGAAGACCGCTTGACTGTCGGAGATCAGCGGCACCCGCGGCGAGAGCCACAGCCACAGCAGTCCGAGCCCGAGGCCGGCCACCGTCAGCAGGACGACGACGACGGCCGCCCGCCGCAGATCCGCCCGCGGATCGCGCTCCTCCTGAGACCCCAGGAGAGTCCCGGGACCGGAGCCACCGCCCTTCGGCGGCGTCTGCCAGGAGTCATGGGGCGAAGGCTGGTCGGGCGGTGTCAGAGGTGCGCTCACCGTGCCATCGTGCCAGGCGCCCCCGTGCCGCGCCTCACCGGACCGCTGCCCTGCGGTACGCCCAGGTCGCCACGGCCAGTGAGAGGACACCGACGACGGCGCAGACGGCAAGATCGAGGACGACGACCGCCCAGTCGGGATGCGCGTCGAACGACCGCGACAGGGCCTCGACCCCGTACGTCGAGGGCAGCAGATCGCGCGCCCAGCCGATCGGCGCGGGCATCCGGGCGGCCGGCAGCACCCCCAGCAGCAGCGCCGCCGACATGCCGAGCTGTCCCAGCAGTGTGGCGAGCTCCTGCCGGGGCGCGAGCAGTCCGAGCGCGGCGCCCAGCCCGGACAGCGCTGCCCCGGCGAGCGGAATGACGGCGACGAGCACCCACAGATGGGCCATCGGCAGTTGGAAGAGCACGCTCCCGGTGACCGCGGTGACGATCGTGCCGGGCACCGTGAAGGAGGCGTATGCCCCCGCTGCACCGAGCACCACGGCGGCGGGCGGTACCGGCAGAGTGGCGTAGTGATCGAGCCCGCCGCCGGCCCGTAGCTGCCCGAAGTACTGGGCGAGCAGATTGAGCGCGACGAAGGCGACGACGAGAACGCTGGATCCGGCTACGACGGCCCGTGCCTCGGAGCCGCCGTCGACGACCCCGCGCATCAGGATCATGATCCCGACGGACTGGAAGGTCGCCACGAAGAGCAGCGGGATCCGGGCGACCCTGGCCCGGGACAGCTGGGCGCGGTACACGGCCGCGAGCGAGGGAATCAGCCGGGCCCGCGGCGCCAGCGGCGCGACAGCGCCATCGAGGCGGTCCTCGGTCCCGGCCTCGGCGGGAGAACCGCTTCCGGCCGTCGTTCGAGCACCGGCCGCGTCCGCAGGAACAATGCTCGTCACCGTGTGCTGCCCCCGTTCGGTCCCCGCCCGGCCGTACATCCGTACCCGATCGCCGTGGTCATGCCTTCACCAGTCCCTGCGTAGCGTCCCCGCCGAGCGCCAGGTAGACGTCCTCCAGACTCGGTGTCGCCAGAGTGAAGTCGTCAAGTGCGGCGAACGCGGCCCCGCCGGTCACCGTGGCGACCGCCGCCCGCGCCTCGTCCGGCCCGAGTCGCAGCACCCAACGGCGCCCCGACTCCTGCGCGGACTCCCGCAGCGCGGCCACCTCGGGAACGTCCAGCGGCGCGCGGTCGCGCCACACCAGTTCGACCCGGACCTCGCCCGCCACCCGTTCCTTGAGGCCGGTGGGCGTGTCGCAGGCGATGACCTTGCCGCGTTCGAGGACAGCGACCCGGTCGAGGACGGTCTCGGCCTCGATGACGTTGTGGGTGACCAGCAGCACCGTCGTACCGTGCTCGGCGCGGCGCCGGTCGACGGCGGCCCAGACGGCGCGCCGGGCGACGGGGTCCATCCCGGTGGTCGGCTCGTCCAGGATGAGGACCGGCCGCTCCCCGACCAGGGTGGCGGCGAAGCAGGCGAGCCGCCGCTGCCCGCCGGAGAGCTTCTTCAGGGGGCGCGCCGCGATGTCGGTGAGGCCGAGTTCTTCCAGTACGGCGTCGCGCCCGGCGCGGGCCTCCGGTACCGCGAGCCCGCGCAGCCGCCCGGTGGTCTCGGCGGCGAGCGAAACGGTCAGCTCGTCGAGGGCCGTGGACTCCTGCCCGAGGTAGCCGATCAGCCGGGAGGCCCGCTCGGGGTGGCGCACGAGGTCGTGCCCGAGCATCTCGACGCTGCCGGAGTCGGGCCGCATCAGCCCGGTGAGCTGGCGTACGAGGGTGGACTTGCCCGCGCCGTTGGGACCGAGAAGTCCGAAGATCTCACCGCGTCGGACGTCGAGGCTGATCCCGTCGGTCGCGCGCACTTCGGGCGTGGCGGGTGTGCCGCGGCGGCCGCGGGCGGCGGGATAGGTCTTGACCAGATCACGCACCGCGCACACGGTCCCGGTCGCCGTCTGCGCCTGTGCTGTGCCCGTACTCACGAGGTACGAGGGTACGGGGTCGGATGCCTCTTATTGCGCCCGGGCTGCCGGACTACTCCACCGCGGGGGCGTGTTCGGCTGCCGCGCGTACGTCGATCTCGCGCCAGAAACCCGCCCGGATCGCGTATCGGTCGTGTTCGTCGATCTGGTCGTCCTTGTGGGCGAGCAGGCCGAACCGCGCCGCGTACCGCAGCAGCTCGCCGTCGATGCGGTGGGGGATCCGCGGGTACATGGTGGACAGCTTCTGCAGATGGACGGTGTCCGGCAGCCGTTCCATCCAGCGCCGGGCGAAGACCTGACCCACCTCGAACGGGTCACCGCCGACCGTGGTGATGTCCTCCTCACGGTCCGCCCAGCGCTGCTCGGCGGACGTGAGCTGGGCGAGAGTGGGCAGCGAGGCGGTCTCGGCGGGTTCGCCGAGCGGTCCGCCGCGCTCCATCCAGCCCTTGTCTGAGGACCAGCGCAGGGTCGCGGTCGCCGGGGGCTGCGCCACGGGCTGCGCGGCGGCGATCGGGGCGCCGGGGCCGCGCAGGGTGCCCGCCAGATCCTTGGGGGTGGGTACACCCTTGCCGCCGTGCGCGGCCGGGGCCTGCGCGGTGTCCTCGCCGGCGGCTGCCGCCGCGCCGTTGCGGGCCGCGGCCGCCTGGGCCTCCGAGGCGCGTTCGGCGGAGGCGGCGAGCGCTGCCTCGGGCAGCGGCGCGGAGAGGATCGCGGCGATCTCGGGGCGGGGTGCGGGGGGCGGGGCGCAGCTGCCGCCGTTGTCCTTGGCCCGCACGGCCTGGGTGATCCAGGCCCGGTCGAGCACCCGGCGTTCGTCAGCCTCGGCGACCAGATCCTCGGACTGGTTGTAGTCGCCGTCGGCGGCCTGCACGGCCCAGAGATGGACAGCCACGCCGTGTTCCTTCGCGGACATCAGTCCGGGCAGCAGATCGCCGTCGCCGGTCACCAGGACGACATCGGAGCAGGCGCGGTTCCTGGCCAGTTCGGTGAGTTCGGCATGCATGGCGGCGTCGACGCCTTTCTGCGCCCAGCGCCCGTCGCTGCGTGTGAGCGCACCGAGCCTTACGGTCACCCTGGGCATGACGCGCAATCTGCGGTGTTCGGGCTGCGGTACGCGGTCGGGGGCACCGTCGAACCAGTAGATCCGCAGCAGCGGCTGCTCCGTATCGGCTTCGGCTCGCTCGCGCAGGCCCTGAATCAGTGCCGCATGGTCGACGGTGATGCGGGAACGGGCGGGCTCTCCCGCCAGCAGACTCGCGGCTGCGCCCAGCAAGTAGCCGGCGTCCACCAGGACGACGCAACGGTCCACGCGTTCCACCCTCTTCCGGAATTCGGGAATGGGTTCTGCTCAGGGTTTCCTCGAAGTCTGCCCGACGGCGCGAGGGTTGACGGCCGGAACTCGATCATCGGCGTGGCGGAAGCGGAAAACGGCGCATGATACCCCTTCATTACGCACGGTAATGATCCAACATGCGCTGTATATGCCGGTATGTGAATCTGACAGCGGTCCTGGCCCCGAGATTCCGCACAGGAGGAACACCATGGCCAAGAACAAGAACCGCAAGCAGGGCAACCAGCAGAACCGCGCGTCCATACCGGAGCGCGGCTCGGAGGAGACGAAGTCGACGGAGTCGCAGACCCAGTCCCAGTCGCAAGCCCAGGGCAGCCCTGCTGATGTTGCCCGTAAGCAGCAGCGGCGCTTCGGCCACAACTGACCGGCCAACTCCGGCCCGGCCACAGGCCGGTAGCCGAGAGAGGCGCTCCCGCATCGCGGGGCGCCTCTCTCGTGCGGGCAGCCGCTCAGCCGGCCAGGCAGGACGGGCCGAGCAGCACCTTCAGGTCACCGAAGAGCGCCGGGTCGGGCTGGACCCGGTGCCGGTCGAGCCGGAGGACGGTGGTCTTGCGGGGGCCCTGGAGCTTGATCCGTACCTCGGTGTTGCCACGGTGATTGCTGAGCACCTCGCCGAGGCGGGCGACCATCGGCGGGGTGACCCTGACCGTCGGGATGGTGAGCACCACCGGTGCGTTGGTCCCGGTCGACGAGAGGTCGGGGACCTGCATCTCCATGGCGACCAGCCGCGGAATGTCCTCGCGCTTGTCGAGCCGCCCCTTGACGAAGACGACGGTGTCCTCGACGAGCTGGGTGGAGACCAGCTGGTACGTGGCCGGGAAGAACATGCACTCGATGGAACCGGCCAGGTCCTCGACGGTGGCGATGGCCCAGGCGTTGCCCTGCTTGGTCATCTTCCGCTGGAGTCCGGAGATGATGCCGCCGATGGTGACGATCGCCCCGTCGGCGTGTTCGCCGCCCGTGAGCTGGGAGATCGCCGCGTCGGACTTGTCGGTCAGCACGTGCTCGATACCGAAGAGCGGGTGGTCGGAGACGTACAGCCCGAGCATTTCGCGCTCCTGGGCCAGCAGGTACGACTTCTCCCACTCGATGTCGGAGAACTCGACGTCGAGCCCGAAGCCCGGCTCGTCGCTGTCCTCCTCGCCGCCGCCGAAGAGGTCGAACTGTCCCTCGGCCTCCTTGCGCTTGACCTGCACCACGTTGTCGATCATCGGCTCGTGGTGGGCAACGAGGCCCTTGCGGGTGTGGCCCATCTCGTCGAAGGCGCCGGCCTTGATCAGTGATTCGACGGTCCGCTTGTTGCAGACCACCGCCTCGACCTTGTCGAGGAAGTCGGGGAAGCTGCTGTACTTTCCCTTCGCCTTGCGGCACCGGATGATCGAGTCGACGACGTTCTGTCCGACGTTACGGATGGCCGTCAGCCCGAAGAGAATGACGTCGTCGCCCTGGGCGGCGAAGTTCGACTCGGACTCGTTGACGTTGGGCGGGAGCACCTTGATGCCCATGCGGCGGCACTCGTTGAGGTAGACCGCGGACTTGTCCTTGTCGTCCTTGACCGAGGTCAGCAGCGCCGCCATGTACTCGGCGGGGTAGTTCGCCTTGAGGTACGCGGTCCAGTACGTGACCAGTCCGTACGCGGAGGAGTGCGCCTTGTTGAACGCGTACCCGGCGAACGGGACCAGTACGTCCCACAGTGCCTGGATCGCCGCGTCGGAGAAGCCGTTCTTCTTGGCGCCCGCCTGGAAGAGCACGAAGTTCTTCGCCAGTTCGTCGGGCTTCTTCTTGCCCATCACGCGGCGCAGGATGTCGGCCTCGCCGAGCGAGTACCCGGCGATGATCTGGGCGGCCTTCTGCACCTGCTCCTGGTAGACGATCAGGCCGTAGGTCAGGCCGAGCGTCTCCTTGAGCGGCTCCTCCAGCTCCGGGTGGATCGGGGTGATCTCCTGGCGGCCGTTCTTGCGCTCGGCGTAGTTCGTGTGCGAGTTCATGCCCATCGGGCCCGGCCGGTACAGGGCCGAGACGGCGGAAATGTCCTCGAAGTTGTCGGGCTGCATCTGGCGCAGCAGCGAACGCATCGGGCCGCCGTCGAACTGGAAGACGCCGAGCGTGTCACCGCGGCAGAGCAGCTCGTACGTCTTGGGGTCGTCCAGCGGAAGGGCGAGCATCTCCAGGTCGATGCCCTTGTTGGCCTTCACCATCTTGATGGCGTCGTCCATGATCGTGAGGTTGCGCAGGCCGAGGAAGTCCATCTTCAGCAGGCCGAGCGACTCGCACTGCGGGTAGTCCCACTGCGTGATGGTGACGCCGTCGGTGTGCCGCACCCAGACCGGGGCGTGGTCGACGATGGGCTCGCTGGACATGATCACACCGGCGGCGTGCACACCCATCTGCCGGACCAGCCCCTCGACACCCTTGGCGGTGTCGATGACCTTCTTGACGTCCGGCTCGTTCTCGTACATCCCCCGGATCTCGCCCGCCTCGCTGTACCGCGGGTGCTTGGGGTCGGTGATTCCGGAGAGGTCGATGCCCTTGCCGAGGACGTCGGCGGGCATGGCCTTGGTGAGCCGGTCGCCCATCGCGTACGGATAGCCGAGGACGCGGGCGGAGTCCTTGATCGCGTTCTTGGCCTTGATCTTGCCGTACGTACCGATCATGGCGACCTTGTCGGCGCCGTACTTCTCCGTCACGTACCTGATCACTTCGACGCGCCGACGCTCGTCGAAGTCGATGTCGACATCGGGCATGGAGACACGCTCGGGGTTGAGGAACCGCTCGAAGATCAGTCCGTGCTCGATCGGGTCGAGGTCGGTGATGCCCATCGCGTACGCGACGATCGAACCGGCCGCGGAGCCACGCCCGGGGCCCACCGCGATGCCGTTGTTCTTGGCCCACATGATGAAGTCGGCGACAACGAGGAAGTACCCCGGGAACCCCATCTGGATGATGACGTCCATCTCGTACTCGGCCTGCTTCTGCCGGTCCTCGGGGACGCCGCCGGGGAAGCGCCGGTTCATACCGGTCCGGACCTCCTCCTGGAACCAGGTGACCTCGGTGAAGCCGTCCGGGATGTCGAACTTCGGCATCAGGTCGCGCTTCTCGAACATCCCGCTGGTGTCGATCTGCTCGGCGACCAGCAGGGTGTTGGCGCACCCCTGCTGCCAGGCGTCGGAGGAATCGACGGCGTACATCTCGTCCGTCGTCTTGAGGTAGTAGCCCGTGCCGTCGAACCGGAAACGGTCGGGGTCGGAGAGGTTCTTGCCGGTCTGGATGCAGAGCAGCGCGTCGTGCGCGGCGGCCTCGCCGGCGTACGTGTAGTGCGAGTCGTTCGTCACGAGCGGCGGGATGCCGAGCTTCCTGCCGATTTCGAGGAGTCCGTCACGGACCCGGCGCTCGATCTCGATGCCGTGGTCCATCAGCTCCAGGAAGTACTTGCCCTCGCCGAAGATGTCCTTGTAGTCGGAGGCCGCCTGGACCGCCTCGTCGAACTGGCCGAGCCGCAGCCGCGTCTGCACCTCACCGGACGGACAGCCGGTGGACGCGATCAGCCCCTCGGACCACTGGGCGATGGTCTCCTTGTCCATGCGCGGCCACTTCTGCAGCCAGCCCTCGGCGTACGCGTCCGAGGAGAGCCGGAAGAGGTTGTGCAGACCGGTATTGTTCGCCGCCCAGATCGTCTTGTGGGTGTAGCCACCCGAACCCGAGACGTCGTCGCGCTTCTGGTGGGGCTGGCCCCACTGGATCTTCCGCTTGTGCTTGCGCGACTCCGGGGCGACGTAGGCCTCGATGCCGATGATCGGCGTCACCTCGGCCTTCTTCGCCTGGTGGAAGAAGTCGTACGCCCCGTGCAGGTTGCCGTGGTCCGTCATCGCGATGTGCGACATGCCCATTTCATTGCAGGCAGCGAACATGTCCTTGAGCCGCGCGGCACCGTCCAGCAGCGAGTACTGGGTGTGGACGTGAAGGTGCGTAAAAGGCGGCTTGGTCACGGGTCGGGCCTCCGGGGAAACAAGCAATGACGGACTGGGGCGACAGCGTGGAAGTCTACGTCTCCGGTCTGACAACCGAGGGGCACTCCCGGGTAGCGTCGCGCGTTGAGGGGACGGAGACGCCCGTCCCTTTTGTCATGCACGCCAGGTACCAGGAGGCACCCAGAAATGTCGGAGGCGCAGTCCGGCGCAGCGCAGCGCGGGGAGCAGATTCTCGAGGTTTTCGACACCGCCTTCGGCCAGCTCCTGGCCGCCGATCCGGCTGCCTTCCGGGTCAAGTTCCGCAAGATGGCGGGCTCGGCGTTCGCCTTCTACCGGGGCACGGCATGCCTGTTCTACAACGACCTGGAGCGGGAGCGGCACGGCGGGCCGTACCTGGACGACCAGACCGGCCGGGTGTGGATCCACGGCGATCTGCACGCGGAGAACTTCGGCACGTACATGGACGCGAACGGCCGGCTGATCTTCAATGTGAACGACTTCGATGAGGCGTACATCGGCCCGTTCACCTGGGACCTCAAGAGGTTCGCCGCCTCCGTCGCCCTGATCGGGTACGCGAAGGCGCTGGGCGACGACCAGATCAGTGAGCTCGTCCGGGTCTACGCGGCGGCCTACCGCGAGCGGATCCAAGCGCTCGCAACAGGCGCGAAGAACGACGAGGTGCCCCCGTTCACCCTGGACACCGCCGAGGGGCCGCTGCTGGCCGCGCTGCGCGACGCCCGGTCGCTGACCCGGTTCTCGCTGCTCGACTCGATGACGGAGATCCGGGACTTCGAGCGCCGGTTCGCGGACGGCGGCGGCGCGATCGATCTGGACGCGGCGACGCGCTACAAGGTGCTGGCGGCGTTCGACGGCTATCTGGAGACGCTGCCCGAGTCGAGCCTGACCCGCCCCGACTCGTACCGGGTGAAGGACGTCGTCGGCCGGCGCGGCATCGGTATCGGCTCGGCCGGGCTGCCCTCGTACAACATCCTTCTGGAGGGCAACAGCGACGCCCTGGAGAACGATGTGGTGATCTATCTCAAGCAGGCGCAGACCCCGGCGGTCTCCCGGCACATCACCGACGCGGCCGTGCGCGACTACTTCCAGCACGAAGGGCACCGCACGGTCATCTCCCAGCGCGCCCTGCAGGCGCACGCCGACCCGTGGCTGGGATGGACCGAGCTGGACGGTGCCGGTCAGCTGGTCGCCGAGGTCTCGCCGTACGCGGTGGACCTGGACTGGTCCGACATCGATGAGCCCGACGAGATCGCGGCGGTCGTCGCCGACCTCGGCCGGGCGACGGCGACGATGCACTCCGCCGCTGACGACGAGAGCGGCCACTCGCTGGTGCCGTTCTCCACGGAGCGGGCCATCGACGCGGCGATCGCGGCGGACGAGGAGGGCTTCGCCGGACTGCTGGTGGACTTCGCGCACAGCTACGGGGCTCGGGCGCGGGCCGACCACCAGATCTTCGTGGACCTCTTCCGCAACGGCCGCATCCCGGGGCTGTAGGGCGTGTTTCGAAAGTAGCGTCGTCCGCCCGTAGGGCGGGCCGGGCGGCGTCTGGTGCGTGCGATCGCAAGGCGGAGGGTCGCCCCGATACCGGTCGTATCGGGGCGAC
>NZ_JBFBCG010000068.1:0-39656 GCF_040683105.1 Streptomyces sp. NPDC051020
ACCCGGAAGCTAAGCCTTTCAGCGCCGATGGTACTGCAGGGGGGACCCTGTGGGAGAGTAGGACGCCGCCGAACAATTATTCCGGGAAAGCCCCGCACCTCTGGTGCGGGGCTTTTCTGCGTTCACGATGCATTGCTCAATCCGACGGCGACCATATGTACGGGGTCGTTGTGTTCACTGCGTGAAAACCGAGGCGGCGCAGGATCGGTGCGCTGTTGTCGGACGCGTCCACGTGGAGATACCTGACTCCGCGGGCTGCCGCGATGTCGGCGCGGGCGGCGACCAGCGCGCGATAGATGCCGCGTCCTCGCCAGGCGGAGAGTTACGAATTCGATTGCTTGTGGACGGAGGGCCGGGGAGGATCCGTCTATGGACTATGTGATTCGCCCTGTACGCGCCGAGGAATGGGCGCTGGTCAAGGACATACGGCTCGTCGCCCTGCAGGATCCCGCGGCTCCGGTGGCGTTTGTGGAGACGTACGAGCAGGGCGTGGCTCAGCCCGACGAGTTCTGGCAGGGGCGCGCGGCCGGTGCAGCGGAGTCCAGTGGCGACGAGGTGCGCCAGTTCATCGCCGAGGCACCTGACGGGAGTTGGGCCGGCACGATCAGCGTGTTCATCGAGCGACCGGGCGAGGACCCGCGGTTCGGTGAGCCCGCCAAGGTTCACCAGGCCCATGTGGTCGGGGTCTTTGTGCGGCCCGAGGCGCGGGGCAGCGGGCTGGCCGACCAGCTGTTCCGGGCCGGGGTCGACTGGGCGTGGTCACTGGGCGAGCCGCGGATCGAACGAGTACGTCTCTATGTGCACGAGTCCAACCCGCGGGCCAGTGCGTTCTACCGCCGGTTCGGTTTCGTACCGACCGGGGAGACCGTCCCCGAGCCGGGCGATCCGACGGCGCTGGACCTGGAGTACGAGATCGTCCGTCCCGTCTGATGGCGTGCAGCGCCCGCCCCGGCCAGCTGGGCCTGTCCGCGCGCCCTCTTAGAGCGGGGACGACCAGCGGGCCCGGGCCTGTTCCTTCGAGCGGAGCAGGGCGAGCGTCGGCAGGCCCTGGTCCTGGCCGGTCGACAGCAGTTCAGGAAGTTGGGGGAGTGGTGCCACAGCCGCGACGTCGTCGAGGACCAAGGCCATTGGTGGGTCGAGCCGACCGTCAGTTGACCGTGCGGCCATGCGGCGGCCGTGCTCGACCACGTGTGAGGCGAGGGCGGTGAGCAGGGGCATCGCGCCCGGTGCGGAGCGCGGGTCCTCGATGGGTTCACCGACCACATAAAGCGTGCCCCCTTCGCCGGCAAAAGATTCCAGGACCAGCGAATCGGCTCGGTTCGGTGTGCAGGCCTCACGGATGTGGATCGAGGAGAGCGCGGCGAACGCCCGTACCGTCAGCTCCTGGGCCATTTCACGCCGTTCGGGATGACCGGTCAGCGAGGACTCCAGCAGGCCGGCGAGCCCGGAGGCCGCCTTGGAGTGGGTACGGAGCAGGCGTACGGGTTCATGGGCGTTGCCGCCGAGGGCCCAGCGGTGGACCTGGCGGAACGGGCGACCGTCTATGGCTGCGGCGTGCAGCCAGCACTGGAGCAGGGTCTCCGCGGTCTCGGCCGTCATCGCGTCGATACGGGCCTGCGGCCGGACCGGGGCGAGGAGTGCGGCGGCGCGGGCGGCTGCCGTATCGGGCTGTTCGCATCCGGCGGTGGGGGACCAGTGGAGGCGTGCCGGGGTGTCGCAGAGGTGGCCGGGGTCGTAGACCAGCACCGGGCCGAGTTTGGCGCGGGCGTCCTTCGTCTCCGCCCAGACGGTGGGGTCCGAGGTGATGACGAGGGCGGGGCCGTCCGCCTCCTGGATGGCCTGGATGACCGTGGGGCGGCGGGTGGCGGCCGGGCCGTAGACGACGAGAGGTGTGCGGGGGGAGGGGACGGCCGGGGCGAGGAGAGGGGACGCGAGGTCCTCGATGGATTCGGTCGGTGCCGGGGTGGCCGTGGGCGTGGGGATGGCCGCGGGAGCGGGGAGCGGCGCGGGGGCGGAGACGTCCACCTCGGTGGACTCCTCGCGCCTCGGGTGCGCCGCGTGTCTCGCGTAACGCTCCTCGGAGCGCTCCTCGCGACGCTCTTCCCGCCGACGTACTCGTACCGCGCGCCAGCGTGCCACCACGCCCATCACGAACACTGTCAGCACCATGAGCACCATGAGTTCGCCTATGAAGAGGCCCCAGAACAGCCCGTACCCGGAGAGCTCGTCCGCCGGGGTGTCGGGCCAGGCCGCCGGGATGTCGTGCGGGGACGCCGCCAGCCGGCGCATGGCGAGCGGCGTCTCGGTGAAGGTGACGCCCTTCGGCCACGCGCCGTGCGCGAACAGCCCGGACAGCCCGGTGGCCGTCCAGGCCAGGACGGCCAGCCCGAGCAGGAAGCCCAGCAGGCCGACCAGCAGACCGTCCGGGATTCCGCCGGTGCTCGGACCGGTCTGCTGCTCCGTACGCCCTGCCATGTCATGCCACCGTTGACTCGGACGACTCGTTCAGCCGTTGTTGGTGCTCGATGTGTGCCGCGCGCTGTTCGGTCTCCCGTTCCGCGGCCCGTACGTCCTCCGGCAGCAGATCGGCCGCGGACGACTCGGTCATCGCACGGTCGGTGAAGACCAGTGGTCGTTCTGCTTCGGTGATCAGGTGTTTGACGACCTGGACGTTGCCGTTGACGTCCCATACCGCGATGCCGGGGGTGAGGGTGGGGATGATCTCGACCGCCCAGCGGGGCAGGCCGAGGACGCGCCCGGTCGCTCGGGCCTCGTCTGCCTTCTGCGCGTAGATCGTCCGGGTCGACGCCATCTTGAGGATCGCCGCCGCCTCGCGTGCCGCGGCCCCGTCGACCACGTCGCTGAGGTGGTGGACGACGGCGACGAACGACAGGCCCAGCCGTCGGCCGAACTTCAGCAGCCGTTGGAAGAGCTGGGCGACGAACGGCGAGTTGATGATGTGCCAGGCCTCTTCGACCAGGAAGATGCGCTTCTTGCGGTCGGGCCTGATCCAGGTGTGTTCCAGCCAGACGCCGACGATCGCCATCAGGATCGGCATCGCGATCGAGTTCCGGTCGATGTGCGAGAGGTCGAAGACGATCAGGGGCGCGTCCAGGTCGATGCCGGCGGAAGTCGGGCCGTCGAACATGCCGCGCAGGTCACCGTCGACGAGCCGGTCCAGGACGAGGGCGACGTCGAGGCCCCAGGCGCGCACGTCGTCTATGTCGACGTTCATCGCCTCGGCGGACTCGGGTTCCGGGTGGCGCAGTTGCTCGACGATGTCAGTCAGTACGGGCTGCCGGTCGTCGATCGTCTGGTTGACGTAGGCGTGCGCGACCTTCAGCGCGAAGCCGGACCGTTCGTCGAGGCCGTGGCCCATCGCGACTTCGATGATGGTACGGAGCAGGGCGAGCTGGCCCGTCGTAGTGATCGACGGGTCCAGCGGGTTGAGCCGGATGCCGCCGTTCAGGGCTGCGGTCGGGTCGAGGCGGATGGGGGTGAGGCCGAGTTCCTGGGCGATGAGGTTCCACTCGCCGACGCCGTCCTCGCCCTGGGCGTCGAGGACGACGACCTGGCGGTCGCGGAAGCGGAGCTGGCGGAGCACGTACGTCTTCTCCAGCGCGGACTTGCCGTTGCCCGATTCGCCGAGCACCAGCCAGTGCGGGGCGGGGAGCTGCTGCCCGTACAGCTGGAAGGGGTCGTAGATGTATCCCTTGCCGGAGTACACCTCGCGGCCGATGATCACGCCGGAGTCGCCGAGACCGGGCGCGGCAGTGGGCAGATACACCGCCTGCGCCTGGCCGGTGGAGGTACGCACGGGCAGTCTGGTCGTCTCCACCTTCCCGAAGAGGAAGGAGGTGAAGGCATCCGACAACGCGGACAGCGGATCTCGCATGGCGTGACTGCCCTCTCGGTTAGCGACGGATGCCGGTGGCGAACGGCAGGGTGTTCACAAAGGCGCGATGGTGCTCGCGGTCGCACCACTCGAGCTTCAGATACGACTTGCCGGCCGAGGCCCGGATCGTCCGCTTGTCACGGGCGAGGGACTCGGGTGATCGCGACGACACGGTGATGTACCCCACAAGATTCACTCCGGCCGCGCCGCTCGCGAGATCTTCACCCCGCTGGTCGAGCCTGCCGTGGGCGGCGATGTCGCGGGGGTCGACGGTCCGGTTCATCTTGGCCTGGCGGCTCGCCTCGGCCTCGTCGTTCGTCTTCTCCGTGAGCATCCGCTCGATGGCGATCTCGGTCGGTTCGAGGTCCATGCAGACCGCGACCGTACGGATGACGTCCGGGGTGTGGACGAGGAGCGGGGCGAGGAAGTTGACGCCGACGGGCGTCATCGGCCATTCCTTCACCCACGCCGTGGCGTGGCACCAGGGCGCACGTGTCGTCGACTCGCGGGTCTTGGCCTGCAGGTACGTCGGCTCGACCGCGTCCAGTTCGGCGGGCCAGGCGTTGCGCTTCGTCATCGCCTGGATGTGGTCGATGGGGTGGTCGGGGTCATACATCGAGTGCACGAGGGAGGCGAGCCGGCTCTGGCCGAGCGGCTGGCGCACCCGGATGTCGGCCTCGGCAAGACGGGCGCAGATGTCGGTCAGTTCGCGCGCCATGACGACGGCGAGCCCCGCGTCCCGGTCGAGCTTGCGGCCTGCCTGGGGGCGGGCGGCGCGGGCCATGGCGTTTGCCTCGGCGGCCAGTTCGCGGTTGAAGTGCATGCACGCGACGAGGTAGGCGCGGTGCTGTTCGCTGGAGGTGGAGACCATCGACTGGAGCTGGTCGTACGACTCCTGCAGCCAGCCCGGGGCCGCCTTGTCGCCACGCTGGGCGACGTCCTTCGCGTGCGCGTCGGGGTCGGCGGGCAGGGTGCGGGCCAGCATCTGAATACGGGTCACGAAACCGTCGCCGTTCGCCACATGCTTCAGCAGGGTGCCGAACCGGTCGACCAGCGCCTCCTGGTCCTCGCTGTCGCGGAGTCCGACGCCGGGACCCTCGATCTCGATCGCCGCGGTGACGGTGCGACGGTCGGCGTGCAGCAGTACGGCGATCTCGTCCGGGCCGAAGGGCGCGGCGAGCCAGTTGATGCGGCCGATGCCCGGAGGCGGTCCGATCTCGACCTCACGGCCGTCGCCCCGTACGCCCGCTTCCATGGCGGCGGAGCGGTAGGTGGCACCCCGGCGCACGGACCGCCTGAAACTGCGATTGATTTCGAACCATTTGTAGAAGGTGCGGTGCTTGTACGGGACGTACACGATCGCCAGCGCCAGCAGCGGGAAGCCCGTGAGCAGCACGATCCGCAGGGACAGGACGGGGACGATCAGCCCGCTCATCATGCCGAGGAACGCGCCGACGATGATCAGCGCGATCTCGCCGGTCTCGCGGTTCTTGCCGACGATCGCGTTCGGCCGGGCCCGGCCGATGAGATACGTACGGCGGGGCGCGACCGGATGGGACTGGGTCGTCAACGCCCTCCACCTCCTGTGCTGTTGTTACCTGAATTGCCTGTACCGCCGCCGTGGTTGACGCGGCTGCTGTGCGGGGTGCCGGACGTGGGTCCCGATCCGCTGCGGGGCGGAGGAGCGGCGGAGGGGACAGATCCGCCCCCGCTCCCGCCGGTGTTGCGGGAACTGTGCGCGGCCACACCGCCGCTGACCGGGTTGGCGGGTCTGCCGCCGCTGTTGCCGCCGCCCTGTCCGCCGTTGTCGCCGCCGCTCCGGCTGCTGTGGGTCTTGATGCCCTGGGAGACGAGAGCGGCGGGGGAGCTGATCAGAGCTGCGGCCTGGGCGCCGTCGGTGGCCTGCTTGCGGTTGGTACGGGCACCCTGGATCTCGTCGCCGAAGCCGGGAACGAAGCGGTAGATCATCGCCGAGGCGAAGATCGCCAGGAGGATGATGGCGAGCCCGGAGACGACGGCGGAGAACGCGTTCGGGCCCCCGTCGGAGGAGAGCGCGCCGGCCAGCCCGAGCACGATGACGATGACCGGCTTCACCATGATCACAGCGATCATGATGCCCGCCCAGCGGCGGACATGGCCCCACATGTTCTTGTCGACGAGCCCCGAGTAGACGACGACGCCGAGCAGCGCGCCGACGTAGAGCAGGGCGGCCCGGATCACGAGCTCCAGCCAGAGCACGCCCGCGGCGAGGATCGACACGAGCGAGACGACGATCAGCATGATCGGCCCGCCGCCGATGTCGGAGCCCTTGCTCAGCGCCTCGGCGAACGAACCGAAGAAGACATCGGTCTGCCCGCCGGAGGACGACGCGATGACGTCCGTGACCCCGTCGGTCGCCGACACGACCGTGTAGAGGATGAGCGGCGTGAACGCGGACGCGAGGACGGTCAGCCAGAGGAACCCGACAGCCTCGGAGATCGCCGTGGCCACCGGAACGCCACGGATGGCACGCTTGGCGACGGCGAGCAGCCAGAGGACGAGAGTGAGCACGGTGGAGGCGGCGAAGATGACCGCGTACTGCTGGAGGAACTTGGGGTTGGTGAAGTCGACGTCCGCGGTGCCTTTGACCGCGTCGCTGAGCTTGCCGACGATCCAGGCCGCGGCGTCGGCGCAGCCGCGGGCGAGGGAGGAGAGGGGGTCGAGGGCGTTGGTGGCGTCGTCGGGGGAGGTGGTTTTGGGGGTGCCTGCGTCGCCGTTTTCGCAGTAGTCCTTGGCGAGGCCGACGATGAGGTCGCAGGCGTTGTTGCTCTTACTCGGAGACGGGCTCGGCGTCGGGCTCGGTGCTGCGGTGGCACGGGGCGCCATGAGGACGATCGCGGCTGGGATGTTTCCCAGAACGGACGCGACAGAGATCGCATGGGATCGACGGCTAGCGGGCATAGGTGAAGCCTCCGTACTGCTCAACCGCACCGGCGATGTCGTCTGCAGTCGATGCCCGGTTGTCGCCGCTGACTGGTGTCGGGCCTTCTGCCTGGTTCGACGACTCGATCTTCCAGTCGTTCCCGACCCATTTCAGGTTCTCGGTGATGGTGAACCAGGTCTCGGTGACGGGCTTGGTGGAGCCTTGACCGGCCATCCCGACAAGGCCTGTGCACCAGACCTCGACGGTGGCTGTGTCCCCGGTCTGCTTGGTCACTTTGGTGCCCACCGGCACGGTCCGGGAGACGAACGTCAGTCCACTGGGTGTGCTGCCGTCTTCGTTCAAACCGACGTTGGTGAAGAGGCTTGCGGAGTATGCCTTGTCCATGTCGGCTTGGAGACGGTCGACCACAGCCGGGTCGTGGGTGGCTTGCAGGATCCCCCGGCGTGCGGCGGCGTTGAACATGTCCGCAGAACCGAGTGCTACGGCGTAATTAGTTGCAGCACTCTGCGCACCCTGCTCGTCGTGCGCGAACCCCGACGCGATCGTGCCGTTCTTCCCCGTCACCGGCTTCGTGCCCGTAGCCGCCGTGGGCGCCGCCCCCGCCTTGCTGCCGCCGCTCCCGCCCGAGGCGCCGCCGTCGTCACCGCCACCGCCCAAGTTCGCGAACGCGATAGCCGCGATAAGCAGGACGACCACGCCGACCACCATGATCAGGGACCGTGAACTGCGGGCCGGCCGACGGGATCCGCCGTAGCCGTCGCCGCCCTCGCCGTCAGGAAATCGTGTACGGGTCTGGCGCGTTCCGCCGATGGTGCTGTATCCATCGTCCGTACGGCCTGAGCCCGAGTCGCTTCCGTAGCCGTGGTCGTTGCCGACACTCATGCTGCGTAGGCCCCCTCAACCGTGTGCGATTCCGCGTAGTACGACGGTAGCCGTGCTGGTTCCCGCGCGGGCGCGGTGTGGTGACTCGACATCAGAGAGACGCAACCTCTGCCGGTGGGCACGACGGACGGATGGGATGGAAGCGGAACGGGGGGCGGTGGCAGCCTCCCCCGAGCAGGCTGATGGACGGTTAGATGGCCATCCCGTAGACGATGGTGAACAGGGTGCCCAGTGATCCAATGATGAACACACCAGTCAGACCGGCAACGATCAGACCCTTGCCCTGTTCTGCGCTGAACGTGTCGCGCAACGCCGTCGCGCCGATACGCTGCTTGGCTGCTCCCCAGATGGCGATGCCGAAGCAGAGCAGGATGGCGACGGCCATGACGACCTCGATCATCACCTTGGCTTCGTCGCCCAGGGCTCCGAACGGCCCCCACTTGGGAGCGATGCCGTTGATGATGGTGCTGATACCGCCCTTATCAGGCTCAGCTGCCAGGACCATGTAAGTCACCGCCCCTGTTGGGTAGTTCACTGCCCCCTGCCACATGGCACGGGTCACTCTCTATCTTCGCTGATGAATGCGCCTCGGCACGACGACTTAGCGCCCTCTCTTTCATGGGATCTCGCACGTTTGACCGGTCCGACCGCCCTGACCTGCGGATCGAATCGGTGTGTGACCACATGCATATGATTACTCTGTGTATCACGTGTGGTGACACTGAGCAATCATGGTCATTCGCCACCCTGGCCGAGACTCGCCCTCGGACCCTCCCCGCACCCGTCAGGGCAGGCAGGGTGAGGGGCAGTCAGAGGACGGAGCGGCGGGGGCCCGGCGGGCGGGGCGGTGTCGTCCAGGTCTTCGGTGGCCGGAAGTCGCACCAGGAGCCGTCAAAGGGAAAGGTTCCGGCCTCGGCCAGCCGTGCGACTCTGGTGCCCTCGGCGCGGATGGCGGCTGCTTCATCGGCCGACCAGTAGACGGGGTGGCCGGTTTTTTGGGCGAAGGACTCCTCGTCCTTCCACTGCCAGGACCGGTCCGGCGCGACGTTGATGTCGAGCTCGTGGTCGGCTATGTCGATGTCGTCGCCGTGGTGGACGCGGCGCTCCAGATTCACGTACCAGCCGCGGAACTTTCCCCTGCGGCCGAAGAGCCAGAGCACGGAGTGTGCGGCGCCGGTGGGCTGATAGAAGAGGGCGCTGCTCATCGGCCACCGGTCGGGGACCACCGGATATCCGGTGGCAGGTCGGTCGTCCGGGGCGATGTCCCGGAGGTGTGCGCCTCCCGGGAGCTCCGTGCGCCACATGGGCGCGCCGGTCTCCATCCATACCAGCTGGCCCTTGTCCGTGCGGTCGACGAGACGTACGGGCACCGAGGCGCTCAAGTGGCCGCCGATGAAGAAGTTCCAGTGCAGAATCCGGCCCGGCACGTTGTCCGTGGTGTTGAGCACATGGGCGAGTCGGCTCATGAATCACTCCTTGCGGTCGGAGTCAGTGGTGTGGATGTGCCCGGTTTCGTCTGGTCAGGAACCCGTTCATGCACGTGTGTCGTCGCCGGGGCATCGCGCGTCTCCGGGCTGTACGCGGCGCTGTACCCGGGCGTCCGCAAGCCCCTCCGCGTCAGCGACCGATCCAGCACGAAGGTTCGCGGCCCTGGAGGGCCGGACACGTTCACGCTGCCGAACCGGACCGAGCGCCTTGCGATCCCTCAGCCGCGCCTGGAAACCATCCGCACTGTGGCGACGAGCGCCAAGACCGCCATCCCGGTGAGACTGAGCCCGCAGTTCAGACTCGCCGTGGGAGCGAACTCAATGTCGGTCGCAGCCACAGATGACTTGTTCTCCGGCGAGCCTGACTGAGCGCGTCCATCCACGAACCCCCCTGGGCGAGTCCTGCACTCCGGATGACCTCCCCATATTCGATCTTCACTCAGCATCAGCGCCGGTGAGACACTGCCGCGATGTCGGGATTCACGAGGGATACGAAGTACTACGGCGACCGACTCGTGTACGAGCCGCTGGAGAGCAAGTGGAGCCGCTACCACGCCAACCACTGCGGCTGCGGGCAGGACTGGCTCACTGCCCATGCCATCCCTGCGGGCTTCACCGTGCTGCGCCGGGGCAGGACCGGCTACTACGGGCTGGTCGGGCCAGGGCTGACTGAGGGCGTCAACGAAGAAGAGCTGACCACGAACGCGTTATGGGAGGCCGTCACCGGCACGCCCGGTACCCAGCACTGGTACGAGACAGTGCACGTCGTCTGTCGCAGCGAAGAGTTGGAGGCCGCACGGAAGGCGGAGAACGAACGCATCTATGGCCCCCGCCGCGAGCGAGCCGCGAAGGCGAAGAAGGAGCCGGCCACCGCGCAGTTGAAGTACCTCGCCAGCCTTGTGGAGAAGGTAGGTAAGGAGCAGTTCGACGCCGAGTTCATCAAGGCAGTCAAGGGCACCGACATCAAGTCGCGCGCCCCCCCGGGAACGGACCACCACGGCCGCGAAGCGGCTGACGAAGGCGGCGGCCCGCAAGCTGATCGGCGCTTTGGCCGACCGCTGAGCGCAATCTGATGCGGCATGGCTGCTCCGGTCGGCTATGGCCGCCGCGTTCCTGTCCTCCCCAACCTGAGTCCCGGTAAGGGGTGAGGAAGGAGGCGATACCCATGCCGTGCGGTCCGTACGTGCAGGAGGTGAGCGGGGACGCCGTCGAAAGGCCCCGTCGTGGGTGGGAGCGCTGAGGAGGGTTGAGAAAGATCTGGACCTGGTGGGGTCACTTCTGTCCGTTCCCCCGGGGCCAGCGAACCCCGTTCAAGACCTGCGCGGTTCCTACTCAGCCACATTTGTTGTAGCGAGTGGTGGCGGCGTAGAGCATGCCGACGAGTGGATGTGATCAAGCCAATTCACTGGGTGACTGCGATGGTGGCGGTCTGGGAGGGTGACGGGTTCGGAGGCCGGTTCCGGTAGCCGAATGGAGGCCCGATGATCTGGGGCGCGTGCCGTGGGCTGGGGGTTCCGGTTCCGGAGTCCTGCGGGTATCGACCGCTCGTGCGATTCCGGGCCATGGTCTAGTCCGAATTTGGATCACCCGGTGGTGATGTGCGTTGTAGATCCATGAGTTTCCTGTGAATGATCTGAGCGGCGCATGACACGTTTCGCCTCGGCGGGATGCCACGCGCCGTGTTGTTGTCCAAGGGCTCGGCGCACTGCCTGTGCGTATGCCAGCCGAGCGGTACCGCTGGGCGCTTGGGTGCCGTGAAGAGCAATCAGAAGCAAGGGGTGGGAAACAGGGGCTTCCAGTCAGAGGTCCCGATCAGGCGGCGAGATGGCGTGGGCCCCGCCCGGCACGGAGCCGACACTGTTGGCGATGCCCGACCACGACGTGGCGCTTGCGCCCGTTGATCAGCTTGCCGCCGTCGAAGCCGCGGCTGTCGGCGCCAACGACAGCGTCCGCCTTGACCGACTGGGAGTCGACCACGCCCGCGCTCGGCCCCGGATCCCGCCCGGCCTTCTCGCGGACCTTGCCGCGGAGCCGGTCGTGGAACTCCCGGACCAAGTCCTGGTCGCGCCAGCGGCGGAAGAACGCGCAGCCCAGGACCCCGCCGCCCGCCGCCGCTGACCAGCAGTCACGCCGGCGGCATCCAGGCCGACCTGCGCGTGTCCAAGGTCCGCCCCCGCGTCGTCCCGGTCCCGTACGGCTCCCGGCCGTCGATCTGCCCGGTCCGGGCCTGGCAGGGTCCCTCGCGCAGCGAGCGGACACAGCAGGGCCCCGGGTGGGCGATGACGCCCGGGCCCTGTGCTGATGAGCCAGGGCCGCCGGGGCGGCCCGCCACTCGACGGAGGGACGGGTGGGCCGCCGGTCCTGTCTATGCTCAGGCCCATGGCACTGGAATGGGAACAGATCATCGTCGACTCCGCCGACCCTGTCGCTCTCGGGCGCTGGTGGGCCGAGGCTCTCGGCTGGGTAGTGGTTGACGAATCCGAGGAGATCATCGAGATCCGGCCTGAGCCGGACCAGATGCCGGGGCTGCTCTTCGTGCCTGTCCCCGAGGGCAAGACGTCGAAGAACCGGCTCCACCCCGACTTCCGCCCCGACGACCAGGAGGCCGAGGTCGCCCGGCTGCTCTCCCTCGGTGCCCGGCGCGCCGACACCGTGCAGGACGAGCAGCACTGGGTGACCCTCCTCGACCCGGAGGGCAACGAGTTCTGCGTCCTGAGTGAGCGGAAGAGCTGAGCGGAAGCGCTGGCGGAAGCGCTGAGCGGAGGCCGGGCAGTTGTCCGGGGCCCCGACGTCCCACACAGCAACACGGACAGAATTGACACGGAAGCCGGATGGCGGTGGCGCGGCGCACCCGAGCGGGCCGGCACCGCCGGGTTCGTGCCGCCTGCGGCTCGGTATCGACCCGGATCAGGTAGGCGGCGATCGACGTGAAATACGAGGCGCCCGCCGGGGACTCGGTGGTGTGCCAGGTGGCGCGGGGCGGGTTGCCGGGGGTGTCCATGGCGCCGCCGATGGACTGGTCGCCGAACCGGGTGACCCCGTCGATGTATGCCGGGCCTGATGCGCCGCGCCGCAGGCCCTCCATGCTGGTGGTCAGCTTGTTCGGGTCCGGGGCGTGCACCTGGTACTCGGGGGCGTCGACCGGGACGTACACGTCGAGGTCGCCGTCGTCGCGCAGGACGCAGAACGCGCCGTCCTGGTGGGGGTGCTCCTCGCGGGGGCGCTGATCTGCTCCCTACTGCTGCCTCGTCCGGTGTCATCTCGCCTTGCACGGACGTGGCTCGGAACAGGGGCAGTTGCGGTAGCAGCCTTCCCGCGACGGGACTACGGCAGCCTGCACCGCGCATGGGAGTCCGGTGCAGCCGCTGAAGCAGAGCTTTCAGCGGCTGGAGAGCGGGTACAGCTGCCGCAGCCGTGGTTTCGAGTCCGTCCCCGTAGTGCGACGCTACGTCGTCGGGGAACGCCAGGTCCCGCAGCGCTCAAGCCTAGGTGGGTGGGCGATCAGTGCATGGCAACAAGTCGGCGCTGGTAACGCACGCCGGGACGATCGCCGATGCGGACGTCCCCCACCGCAGTGAACCCGTTGCGTCGGAGCACGGCCATGGACGCCGGATTGTCGAGGGTGGTGACTGCGGTAAGCGCCGAGAGTTGGTATGCCGCGGCGGCCAGGCGGCACACTTCCTCGACCGCGGCCGTTGCCATGCCCCGTCCCGCGGCGCGCTCGCCGATCCGGTAGCCGAGTTCAGCGGTCCCTGCCTCGATGTCCACGAGATTGACGCGGCCGACCAGCTCTCCCCGGTCGTCCACGACGAGATGGAACTGACACACACCGGCGTCCTGTTCGGCGAGCCGTGCACGATGACGAGCGGCGAACTCGGCGAAGAACAGGTCGCCGCGATCCGGCACGGAGCGTGCGAAGTACTCGCGGTTCTCCCGCTCAAAAGCCAGCAAGGCGTGCGCATGGTCGGCCCGTAGTCGCTCCAACGTCAGCATGCGTGACAGCGTACGCACTGCCGATCGCGTCCCCGGCCCAAGGCCGGCAGAGGCGGATGCAGGGAAGGGGGCACCGCAGTGGCCGGGCTGGATGCCGGCACGGAATGGACGGGTACCCGGACCGTCATGCCTGGGCAGCCGGACCGCCTTCGCCACCGAGCTCCGCGAAGTGGTCGAACTCGCCGGCCAGGACGCCCTTGGTGAAGGCCTCCCATTTGGTCCGGGTGGTCGTGACGATGTTGGTCGGGTCGTCGGTCACGCGGAGGCGGACGAGCTCGTCCGGACCGAAGGCGATCTCGATCCAGGGGCCGGGGCCCTCTTCCCCTGCGGGGGCGGCGCGGACCCAGGTGAGGTCGGTGGGGACGGGGCGGTCAGCCATGGCTGGTGCCGTCCTTGACGGTACGGAGGAGGGCGGCCCAGGCAGTGGGGGTGGTGCGGAGTATGGCCCCGGTCGGGTCGCTGCTCTCGATGACGTTGACCGTGTTGTCGTGGGCGGCGACGTGTATGCACGCTTCGCCCTGCGCGCAGTAGGACGACCTCTGCCAGGCGGATGGGGTCATCTCAGTTCCTTTCACAGGTTTTGGGCGATGTTGTGGATAAGTTCTCGCGACTGCTCGGTGCTCAGCGCAGCTGCGTCGAGCCGTTCGAACAGAAGGCGGTACTGCGTCAGCTGGGCTTCGGAGTCGATGAACACCGGGCCGTGGGACTGGTCGAGCTGGGCGGTATCGAGCGCGGGCACCGGTCCGCGCACGTAGTAAAGCGACTGACCCGAGCCCGGGTAATACGTGGCTTCGAAGGGGATCACGCGGATGGTCACGTGGGTCCGTTCACTCGCCTTGAGCAGGTGCTGGAGCTGGGCGCGGGCCACACTCGGGCCCCCGAACCTCATCCGGAGCGCGGCCTCATGAATGACTGCTCGATAGGGGATGACGCCTTCCCCGTACAGCACCGCCTGGCGTTTGACGCGGTATGAGACACGGTGTTCGATCTCCGGCGGTGACATCTCGGGCACTGCTTGCCGGTAGATCTCCCGAGCGTGATCGACAGTCTGCAGCAGCCCAGGGATGTGGATGCTGTGCGCTGCGTGCAGGCTGTTGCCGTAGTGCTCAATCTCGGCGAGGTCGAGGAGTCTGGGCGGCAGGATGTCCCGGTACTCCTCCCACCAGCCACGTTTGCGGTCACCCGTTATGGCGACGAGAGCCTCGATCAGCGCTTGGTCTGTGCACGAGTAGGTGTGGGCCATGACGCGTACGCGGTCGGCGCTCACACCGAATCGCGCCACCTCGATGTTGCTCAGCTGCCCCGAACTGGTGCCGAGGAGATCAGCTGCCTGCGTGGTAGTCATCCCGGCCCGCTCGCGCAGTTTGCGCAGCTCGGCGCCGAGTCGGGTGCGGCGCGCGGTAGGGGCGGACCTGCCTGCCATCTCGAACTCTCCCCAGAAATCTACTGAGTTGGCCTGTCACTCACACGAGTGGATCTCGTCAAGGATTCCGGTCAATGGGTGCAAAGAATCCTTGCTGAAGCCTAGTCTCTGATCCAGGCCTCCGCCCGGAAGTACCCCGCTCGACGGAGCGGTCTCGTCACCGGGCAATCAGAAACGCTCGACACAACGTCCCTCCGTGATCGGAGACTTCCATGGTCCTGGCCACCGTAACGCCGCCTTGGGCGTACACACTCCAACTCCCGCAGGATCCCCGTGCTCCGGGTATCGCCCGCGCCACCCTCCGCTCCGTACTTCGCGCGCACGGCATGGGCGATCTCATCGACACCGCCGAGCTGTTGGCGAGCGAGCTCGTCACCAACGCGTACCGGTACTCCTCGGGGCCGTACTCACTCCGGCTCCGCGACGTGGGCCGGCACCGGATCAGGCTCAGCGTCTGGGACACCAACCCGGACATTCCGCCACCGTTCCAGGGCGGCGCGGAGGTTCCGAAGTCGCTCGCCGAGTGCGGTCGGGGGCTGCATCTCGTCACCCTGTGGGCGGACAGCTGGGGCGCGTATCCGCTGCATGGAGGGCTGCCGGGGCACGGCGGGAAGCTGCTCTGGGTGGAGTGCGCGTGGAAGCCGGACTGTCGGTGGGGCGACCTGTCGTGACCGTGTGCAGCGACATTGCCGGATCGGTCGAGAGGGAGTCCGGTGCCCGAACAGCGTTTGCCCGCGGTGGCATGCGGTCGGCGCCATCGCGGGTCGGTCCCGCGATGGCGGTTGTGCCGCGGCTCAGCTCAGCCGGGTGGTGGCGTATGCCTCGATGGCGTCGCGCTGGTACGCGGCCAGACCCGAGGCGATGGCCTCGTACGCGGCGCGCCAGGCGGCGTTGTCCACACAGGAGCGTCCCATGGCCCGGTACTCCTCGGCGGAGACGGCACGCAAGTGGATCAGCGCCCGGTACTGGGCGTCGATCTCGGCCTGCACCGGCTCGGCGTAGGCCGGGTGGCCCGCGGCCATGAGTTCGGCCAGCCGGATCATCTGCGCGGTGCGCTCACGGTGCGCGGCATCTGCGTCGGCCTGGCTCATCGTGGCGGCGCGGCGTCCGAGCACCTCGGCGTGTTCGGGGAAGTCAGACATGTTATCCGTGTACTGGGAGGGCTGCACGCCCTCGAACAGGTTCTCCGGTCGGTTGATGGTCATGGGGTAACCGTCCTTCCTGGACTGCTCCAGTTCGGCGATCGTGCGGGAGACGGTGCCGGCCAGGGCATCAAGCCGGTCCCGCTCCGCGAGCAGCCGCCGGTGGTGGCTCCGCAGGGCATCCACCTCGTCGACCTGCGCGGCAAGGATCCGGCCGATCTCCGGCAGCCCGACGCCCAGCGCCCGCAGCACAAGGATCTGCTGCAGCAGCAGAAGCTGGTGCTCCGCGTAGTAGCGGTAACCGTTGGCGCCGATCCGGGCCGGCGTCAGCAGGCCGGTCTCGTCGTAGTGGCGCAGTGTCCGGGCGGTCACGCCCGACATCCGGGCCACCTCCGAGATCAGCCAGTCCATCACGACTCCCGCATGCGTGTGTCGCCGGGCCGGTCTCTCCGGCCCTGGTCACGACGGTAGAGGCTGCCGCAGCGGCAACTTCAAGCCCGAGACCCATAGTGCGCCGTCGTCTCTCGTGAACAGAGCCAAGAGAGCCGGCCATGGCTTCCCAGGCACAGCGCGATGCGGCGAATCATCGGACGGGCATGAGGGCGACCCCCGGTCCTCAAGCTGCGGACAGCGCCTGAGGCCCGGGGGCCGGGGGTCGGTGTGGCTGCGGGCTTCCCGCTCAGGTCGCCCTGCGCACGCACCGTGCGGATGCGTGGCTCACGTCCTTGTCTCGGGCTCCGAGGTCCACGTTCCCAGGGAGATCTCGGCGGTGATGCCGGGCCCGAAGCCGGCCATGATGCCGCGCTGGCCGTGGAGGGTTGACTCCTCGTCGAACATGCGGGCCAGGGCGTCGAGTACCACCGCGCTGGCTATGTTGCCGTACTCGGTGAGCGTGGCCCGGCTGAAGCGGAACGCTTCCGGCGGCACGTCGAGGAAGCGGCTCAGGTCGTCCAGGATGCGCGGACCGCCGGCGTGGATGATGTAGAAGTCCAGCTTGCTGGCGTTCCAGTGGTGCTGTTCAGCGAGGGCGCTCAGGGCCGGTGCAAGTGGCTCCATGGTTCCGGGCACGCGCTTGTCGAGCTGGAAGTGGAAGCCCGTGGACCGGACCGCATAGGAGATCCATTCCTCGGTCTCCGGGATGATGTACGACCCGTTGCGTTCCAGACGGACTCCGGTGCCGCCCCGGCCCCGCACCACGACGGCGGCGATCCCGTCGCCGAACAAGCCGTTGGACAGCAGGGACCCGACACCCAGATCGGTGGGCTGGTAGCACAGCGAGCAGAACTCGCAAGCGATGACGAGCACGTTGCGGTCGGGGTACGCCGTGCAGAAGTCGTGGGCCCGGTTGACGGCTGCGCCACCCGCCGCACAGCCCAGTTGGGCGATCGGCATCTGTCGCGTCTGCGGCCGGAAGCCCATCGTGTTGATGAGCCACGCGGTTGGCGGAGGCATCATGAAACCGGTGCAGGAGACGTAGACGATCAGGTCTATCTGCGACGGTTCGAGTTGCGCATTGTCCAGTGCCTGGCGGACAACAGCCGGGACGCGGGCCTTGGTCTGCGCCTCGTAGATTTCGCTGCGCGCATCGAACCCCGGGTGTTGCAGCACCTTTTCGATCGGCTGGATCAGATGCCGCTTCTGAACCCCGGTGTGTTCGATCAGACGGAGGACCAATTCGAGCTGCGGATGGTCGCCGTGCAGCCGACGTGCCAGTTCGAGCGTTTCGTCGTTGGTGATGACGTACTCGGGAACTGCGATTGCGGGCTTGCAGAGTACCGCCATGGATCTCCTCCTAGCGGACGATGAACCACACGGCCGAGGCCTGACGGGATGCAGGGGCAGGTGTCGGCCGACGGTAGCCACTGCGGCACCGTGCGTGGAGCGGCGCGGGGCAGGCTTTTTGGCTGCGGCGCCGAAGTTCCATGCCCCTGGGATGGGCATGGACGGACCGATCGACGAATGGGCTGAATTCTCTCCGTATGGGCAGATGAATTTCGGCCGTACCTCGATCGGCCCTGGGATCACGCTACGGCAGGCGGGTGAGGGTCGCACGTCGGACGGAACGCGCTGTCCGGGAGCCCCGGAATCTCCCGGGTTTCCGCCCTTCGAGGGCCGACGCGGCACTGGCTTGTCCGTGGCCACGGGCCGGCGGACCACTCGTGCTCGGCACTGCTCGGCACTGCTCGGTACTGCCCGCGCGGACCCGACCGGCCCGCCGAGGGGCCGCCCCACGGCGGGAGACGCGCCGCTGTCGGGGGATCACCCACCCCGCGGACCGGTGATCACCGGTCGGAGCGGGCCGCCCCGGCTCCGTCGCACGGTACGAGCCACGAAGCCGGGCACGGGGGCCGCCCAGCCGCCGGGCATCGATTCACCTGCTCGGCGGCGCCCGGGCTGCGCGCCGCAGTCCGGGCGCTCCTGCGCCATGGCCGGACCCGGGCCGCAGCGTGGTGGGTCTCCATGGGCGTCACCTCATCGGCGGCCCGGATCGCGTGCTGCGGTTGCACGAAGAGCCTGATGCCTTGCTGGGGTATCGACGTCACCAGGCGACGGGCAGTGCGACTGGATAACGCCAGATCGATGTCTTGTTCCAGGCCACTTCTTCGGCCGGCTTTGCCAGCCGAAGGTTGGGGAAGCGTTCCAGAAGGGTTCCGAATGCGACCTGGAGCTCCGTGGTGGCGAGCGGGGCACCGAGACAGTGGTGGCCACCCCAGCCGAAGGTCATGTGGGACGGACCGGTGCGTTCCAGGTCCAGCTCGTCAGGCCGGTCGAACTTCCGGCCGTCCCGGTTGGCCGTCAGGTAGGAGACGTGCACGATGTCTCCCGCTCGGATCTTCACGCCACTCAGTTCCACGTCCTCGGTGGCGACGCGGGGAATGCCGACGCCCTTGCGGAAGGGGATGAAGCGCAGCAGTTCCTCGAGGGCCTGCGGGAGCATCTCGGGGCGGGCGCGCACCATGGCCAGCTCTTTGGGATGCGTGAGCAGGGTGTATGCGATGTTCCCGATCTCGTATGTGGTGGTGTCCTGGCCGGTGATGAGCAGGACCATGGCCATGACGGTCAGTTCTTGATCATTGAGGAGCTCGTCCCCGTCGCGGGCGGCAGCCAGCGCGCTGATCAGGTCGTCGCCCGGGTTCTCGCGCCGGTGCGCCGTCAGCTCCGCGAAGTAGGCGCGAAGATCGGCCTTGGCGAGGACCGCGTTCTCCCGGTTGTCGATGCTGACGTCCATCATGGTCCGCGCGTGGGCGCGCAGTTGCGCCTGGTCGCCCTTGGGGATGTCGAGGACCTCGCAGATGGTGGTCAGGGGCAGGGGGTCCGCGAGGTGCGCGAAGAGGTCGGCGGGGGAACCGTGCTCCTCCATCCGGTCCAGCAGCTCATCCACGACATGCTGGGTACGGACCCGCATGCGTTCCATCTGGCGCGGCGCGAAACCCTTGGAGATCAGGCTGCGCAGGCGGCTGCTGGCCGGCGGGTCCATCACATTGATCGCCTCGTCCTGAACGATGGGTTCAGGGGTCATCCGCGGGAAGTTCCGGCCGATGATGGCGCTGCGGCTGAATCGCCGGTCGGTGGTCACCGTGCGTACGTCGTCGTAGCCGGTGACGAGCCATGCTTCCCCGTCGCCGTGGGGCAGCCGGATGCGGGTAACGGGTCCGTCGTTCTGCAGCTGCTTGAGCAGCGGATCGAATTCGAGGGCCTCGGCATAGTCGAACGGGCAGTTCCGCGGGGTGGAGACTGGTTCCATACGGAGCTCCAGATATCGGATCTGACGGGTGATTCGGTACTTACTGGGATGAACAGGTCATCAGTACCCGATCGTCTTCCGAGGCACGCACCGCTCCGGGGCAATTGGTCCATTGGAAGTGACCATCCCGGTGGTGCGGAAGGCTCTGGCCGCGGAAGGTGCGGGGTATGCCGGTGCCGCGTACGCACGCCTGCGGAACGTGCTCGGTCGGCGCCGAGGACGCCCAGGGGCCGGTGAGCGGGTACCCGAGGGCAACCCGCTTTCCGCCCCGTCTTTCTCAGCCGGCCGGCACGACGTTGGTGGCATCTACCGCGGGGCGCAGCGCTCTGGCGAGCTTGACGGCGTTGCCCACGGCCCAGAAATGGGTGAAGAACAGGCGAGGGTGATCCGTCAGGTGGTGGTTGTGCACCTCGACGAGCTTGATCCCGCCGCGCCGCAGTGCCCCCAGTACGTTCTGGACCTCCTCGGCGAGCATGACGCAGTCGCCGCTGAGTGCGGCCCGGCCGCGACCCAGCGGCTGGAAGGTGAACGCGCTGGTCGATCCCAGACCGGGAGGCAGTACCAGATGGCCGTCGCAGATCCTTTCCCGACGGGCGAAGACGACCTTGTAGACCAGGCCGTCGGGGGAACCCTTGGCGCCCAGCGCAGCTTCGATTCCGGCGATGTCCAGGTCGCTGCGGACCGGCGGGCCGGTCGGTACGGCCGGCGGGGTCCCGGTGAGGTCGAATCCCGCGCGCAGGCCGCGCGCCAGGGCCACTGCGTCGTGGCCGTGCCCGTGGACGTGGGTCCACCAGATGTCGGGTGACTGGGCGAGCAGATGCTTGTGGAGCGCGGTCTGCGCGATCCCGTGTGCCTGAAAGGCGTCGATCACCTTCTGCAGTTCCTTCTCGGTGACTGCTACATCGCCCATGCACATCGTGCTGCCGTCGGCGTAACGGACGAAGGCCACGTGGGTGCCCATCGCGAGCTCCGGTGTGATGGCGATGCCGTCGGAGACCACGCGAAGGTCCCTGCGGGGGAAGGGGGTGTGGTAGGTCGTTCCCCGCAGCATGTTGCCAGGGCGCCCCAGCGCATGTGCGACGTCGGCCCAGTCCGCCTCGGTGGTGGGCACCGGCTTGACCCGCCGGTGACGCCGGTGCCCGGGCATCCCGGTCATTCCGGTCGGCACGGGTCCAGCGGCGGAGGCCCCTGCTCCGACTCCCGCCAGCATCGGTGCCAGCGCCGCTGCGGCCAGCACGCGCCGCCGCGACGTGGTCACCTGTGTGTGCGTGTCCTGCTGTCGATCTTCAGCCATCATCTGATCGCCTCCATGGCGAGATGAAACCATGCAAAATGATAAGAAAGCGGATGCTTCGTCATGAGGCGGGTCTGGATGGACCAAGCGTGTGGTGCACGCTTCGGCCAACGGGGATCGAGCCGGCGTCGTTGCGGCTCGCGCCCGACGTATCAGGTGAGGAACGGCGGCATCTCGAGGATCGCGTCGTGGTGATCAGCCGCAGCGGAATTCTGCTGGCGGGCGAGTCCGCGGTTCCCGCCGACCGCTTCGTACTCGCCACATGGATCTTGGCGAGGGCGGCCGGCCAGGGGGCGGGGGAGGGCCGGCTGGTCGCCGAATACCACAACTGCCTGGTCGGCAACGCCTGAGCGCACGCCCTCCCGCGGTCAACCGATCGGGTGAAATCCCGCTGGGGGCGGGGCGGGCGTTCGGCCTTGCAATTCAGGGTCGCACGCCCGCCCCGAGGGCCGACGGGCATGGCATGTCGGGTGCGCCGTCTTTGGGACAGTGCCGCTCCACGATCAAGGAGCGGGGTGAGCGGCGTGGCCGTGGTGGGCCGGCAGGGGCTGAGCGATCTGGGCGGGGCGGGCGGGGCTGGTGACGGTGCGGGTGGTGGTGGCAGGGATCAGCTGAAGCACAGCGACGGCCCCTGGTTGCGGGCCGCCGGGGGAGCCGAGTCGCTGCACACGCTGCTGGGGCCCGTGAAGGCCGAGCTGGAGAGCGCGCACGAAGGGGTCGTGACGGGGACCGTCGGGCTGGAGGCGCTGGCCGAACTCGGCGCCGTACGCGAGTCGTGGCAGCGGCGGATCGAAGCCGCGCGCTGCGAGTGCGGGAGCCTCGCCGGGAAGCTCCGCGCCGTCGCACGGGTCCAGAACGTCACGGACGAGACCGTGAAGTCGTCCTTCGCAGCGGTCGCGTCGAGGACCGGTGGGCAATGACCTCGAAGATCACATGGGCCCAACTGCGCGACGTGAACTGTGCCGGACTGGAAGGCGCGGCCGACGGTTGGGGCCGGGCCAGCAACCTGGCCGACGCCGGCCGGGACCGCGTCGACAAGCAGCTGCTGAACGAGTTGCGCGGGACGCAGCAGGGCGAGGCGGCCGACGCGGCCGTGGGTCGGCTGCGACAACTCAGCCGGAACTTCCAGTACGTGTACACGGAGTGCGGTCTGCTCCGCACCACGCTGAACAGCATGGCCCACGAAATCAGGCGCCAGCAAAGGGCGTTGCAGGAAGCGCTGGACGACGCGGAAGTCCTGAAGTTCACCGTGCACCCGGACGGGTCGGTGACTTACCCGGAGGCCGGCGAGGGGCTGATCGACGGCAAGCCGATGCCGGGCGGGACGGCGACCGGGGGAGGGGTACCGGGGCTGCTGCCGCCCTTGGGTCTCGTCGCCCCCAACCCGAACGTGGCCAAGGCGCAGGACATCGCCGACCGGGTGGTCAAGGCTGTGCGGACAGTCGCCGACATCGACTGGCGGTACACGCGGATCCTGCGGAAGTTGAAGGCAGAGGAGGGCCTGAAGGTCCCCGACTCGACCTGGACGGACGCGGCGACGGACGCGGCAGCGGTACGGAACGCTGCGGGCGCCTATCTGAACGAAGCCATCCCGCACGACGCGAGTCCGGCCGAACGCAAGGCGTGGTGGGCCGGGTTGACGCAGAAACAGCGGGAGGAGTACCTCGCGGTGTACCCGGACCAGATCGGCAACCTGGACGGCATCCCGGCGGTCGTACGGGACGCCGCCAACCGGGACAACCTGCAGCTGCTCATCGGAAAGCTGGAAGGGCAGGAGGGGGACAAGGCGGAGATGCAGTTGGCGGGGTTGCGGGAGATCGACCGGCAGTTGCATCTGCTACCGAAACCCGGTGAGCCACCAATGTATCTGCTTGGAATCGGCGACGAGAGCAATGGGCGGGCGATTGTCTCTTTCGGGAACCCGGATACGGCAAGAAATGTGGCCACATACGTGCCAGGGCTGAACACGTCGCTGGACAAAGATTTCGCAGAAGGGGATCTCAAGCGTGCCCGTGACACAGCCATTGGGGCGCGGTATCTCGATCATTCCAGTGCCGCGATTGTCTGGCTTGGTTACGATGCACCGCAGACGCCAGATGGGCTATCGAGTTTGGCGGTAGCCGGCAATGAAAGGGCCGAGAAGGGTGGGAGAGCATTCAATGGCTTCATGGGGGGCCTGTTGGCTACGAACGAGAACGAGGCCCCACACTTGACGGCTATCGGGCATTCGTACGGTTCGCGCACTGTCGGTGCTGCCACTCAGCAGGGTGGTGGGATTCCCGGCGTGGACGACATCGTGCTCGTTGGCAGTCCCGGGGTTGGCGTGAATCGCGCTGAGGATCTCGGGGTTGGGAAGGATCATGTGTTTGTCGGTGCGGCTGAGAATGATGTGGTGACCAAGCTCCCCTCCAAGCGGCAAGCAGTTGTCGGCATTGTGGGATTGATCGCTGGAGGGCCGGCCGCTGCCTACGTGGCCGGTGACCTCGCCGATCCGGGAGATGACGACCTCTGGTTCGGCAAGGACCCGGCGAGCGAAGCATTTGGTGCAAGGCGGTTTCCCGTGAATGAGGGTCCGGACTTGATCAGCGGAAAAGGGTTCTCGATCGATGCGCACTCTCAGTACTTCGACCCGGAAAGAGATGCGGTGTCGGCAAACAATATTGCTCTTATCTCTGCTGGGCGTTCCAGCAAACTAAAGACGGAGCAGTATCGATGAGTTTTCGAGCTCGACTCACATCTGCAGCACTGCTGATGTGCATGGCAATGTCCGGCTGTGTGAATGCGAGGAAGGGGGGAGGTATGGATATGCAAGGGGCAGCGGAGCGCGCTGATGGCATCCTCGATGCTGTCATGAAGGAGGTCGAACCGGAGGTTCAGTGGACGCATGGTCCGACGACCACGGGCAGCTGTGATGTAACTCGGAGGCGCACCGTAATGACCATTATTTCGACTGAGCGCCGTGGCAGCTTTCTGGGCGTAGTGGAGCGCTCCTGGCAGAAGAGCGGCTACAAGATCAAGGCGATCAACAACGACGTGGATGTCCCGGCGATCTTTGCGCAGACGGAGGACGGCTTTGGGGTGACTCTGATCGTCGGGGGTGAAGGTCAGGTGTTTTTCGAGGTCGACAGTCCGTGCGTGAAAAAGTCTGACGTTACCGAGTCCTCAACTCCGCCGAACGGGCGCAGCTATGCGGGTGTGGAACTCATCCCCCGCCCCAACGTGCACTCCGACTTCTGGTCCGTCGGGGCAACGTGACGCCACATCAGGACAAGCTGACCTGAACCTCCAGATGTATCAAGCACTTTGAGTCCCGCATTGGGTCCTGGGGCCCATGCCTCGTCCGGTGTTCGTGTGGTCGCATACGTGGAGTGGCGGTTCTGTCACTGCTCACTGCACCCACTCACAAGGTAGGGGACTTGCCGTGTCTGGCATACGAGGGTTAGCGGTTCCGGGTGGTGCTGACGCAGGTGCTGTGAGGGACCGACCGCCCAGGCCGCCGCTTCCGGGGCCGTTGCAAGCAGTGCTGATCCTCGTCCGGGTGCTCTTCGTGGTCACAGTCGTGGGCGCGATCGACGTGCTGTCGGTGGCGTCCTCGGTCGATGCGGTGGACGGCCGGCTGCTGGGCATGCTGCTGTACGCGGTGTTACCGGGTACAGCCGGATTCGTGCTGTCGCTCTACGTCCGGACCGGCGGCGTGTGGATCAGGCGTGGACTTCTCGCCGTCCATGTCTGGCTCGTGCTCGGTGCGCTGGCGACGTTGAGCGGGGACGGCAGCGCGCAGGGTGTGCCCCAACTGGTGGTGCCGATTGTCGTCGTTGGCCTGCTTTTTCGTCGGAATCTACGCGCGTGGTTCGATCTGGATCCTGAACAGCGCGCTGCGCAGAGGCCGTTCGTTCTCACGCGGGTGATCAGGGCCCGTCGTGACCGTGGCCAGACCGCGATGGAGTACCTCGGCGCGGTCCTGGTGGTCGTGGCCCTTGTCGGTGCGCTCATGGCGACGCAGATCGGCGGGCAGTTGACCGGTGAGATCCGGAGTGCGATCTGCCAGCTGACCGGTAGTGCCTGTCCGGCGGCGGGCAGTGGCGTGGTCGCCGGCCATGGCACCGATGGCGGTGGTGGTGCCTCTGGCGGTGGCGGTACGGAGTCCGGGGGTGTGGACTCCGGAGGGTCGACCGTCGCCGGAGGGACTTCCTCGTCCGGCGGGTCGGGCGCATCCGGGGGGACGGACTCGGGAGGCTCCGCAGCATCCGGTGGATCGGACTCCGGTGGATCGGGCTCCGGCGGTTCAGCGGCGTCGGGTGGTTCGGACTCGGGTGGCACGGATGCCTCGGGCGGGTCCACCGCTTCCGGCGGAGACGGCGGCAGCGCCACCCAGACCGCCAAGGGAGGCGGCGGGTCGGGCGCCGCCGGTCACGCATCGGACGGCGGCTTCTTCACCGGGCTCGTCGGCGACGGCCTCTGGGGCGATGTCAGCGGTGCCGCGAACGCTGTCCTGCACCCCGTCACGAACGGCAAGAACCTCGGCAACCAGGTCGCCCAGTACGCGCAGAGCGCGAGCGACAAGTGGTCCCAGGGCGACCGCGCCGGTGCGGCGGGGGAGCTGATCAAGGGGGCCACCGGGGTCGGTGGCGTCGGTGCCGGGCTGCCCGGTTCCGGCTCCCGTGTCGGGGCGGCCGTGCAGGCGGACCAGCGCGACTATCTGAACGCCCGCATCCCGCGCAACGGCACCGCTGCCGGGCGCAAGGCGTGGTGGGACGGGCTCACGCAGGAGCAGCGCGACCAGTACCTCGCGCTTTCCCCGGATCAAATCGGTAACCTCGACGGGATCCCGGCGGCGACCAGGGACGCGGCCAACCGGAAGAACCTGACTCAGCTGATCGGAAAGCTGTCGGGGCAGAATGACGCGAAGTCGCAGAAGCAGCTCGCCGGACTGCGGGAGATCGAGCGGCAGTTGAAGGAGAACGGCAAGCAGCCGCCGATGTACCTGCTCGGCATATCGGACGAGGGAAACGGCCGGGCGATCGTCTCGTTCGGGAATCCGGACACGTCGAAGAACGTGTCGGCGTATGTGCCCGGGCTGAACACTTCTCTGGACGAGGAATTCGCGAAGAACGATCTCAAGCGGGCTCGCGACACGGCGATCGGTGCCCAGGGGTACGAGCAGTCCAGTGCGGCGATTGTCTGGCTCGGCTACGACGCGCCGCAGACGCCGGACGGGCTGAGCAGCCTGGCGGTCATGGGCACGGGGCGGGCGGAGAAGGGCGGCGCGGCGTACAACGACTTCATGAGCGGGCTGGTCGCCACCAACCAGAACAAGGATCCGCATCTGACGGCCATCGGGCACTCGTACGGTTCGCGGACCGTGGGAGCAGCTGCGCAGCATGTCGGCGGAATCCCGGGGGTCGACGACATCATTCTGGTCGGCAGCCCGGGGGTGGGTGTGGATCAGGCCGTGGATCTCGGGGTCGGTGCCGGACACGTCTTCGTCGGCGCCGCGGCGAACGACCCGGTGACCAAGCTCCCGTCCAAGCTGCAGGTTGCCGTGGGCACGCTGGGGATGCTGGCGTTCGGTCCTGCTGGTGCATACTTCGCCGGGGACCTGGCCGACCCGGGGGACGACGATCTCTGGTTCGGCAAGGACCCGGCGAGCAAGGCATTCGGCGCCAGGCGCTTCCCCGTGGGCGACGGACCACCGGTGGTCAGCGGCTCCGGCCTGAGCTTTGATGCCCACTCTCTCTACTTCGATCCGGTGAGGGACGCCGTCTCGGCGGACAGCATCGCTCTGATCGTGTCGGGACACGCCGACAGGCTCAAGATGGAGGCACAGCGATGAAGCGACGGATCCAGATCGTTGCGGTGGCCCTGGCCCTCGGCTTCACCCTGTCCGCGTGCGGGAGCGAACACCAGGTACAAGGGGACGGCGGAGGGAAGAAGGGGCGCATGGACATGCAGCAGGCCGCCGAGCGGTCCGACAGCATGCTGGACGCGGTGCTGAACGCCATCGATCCCGAGGTGCAGTGGGCGCACGGGCCGACGACTGCGGGGTCGTGCGATGTGACCCGCAGGCGCACCGTGATGACCATCGTGTCGGCGTCGCGCCGGGCGGAGTTCCTGGATCAGGTGAAGGCGTTCTGGCGGAAGAGCGATTACCGGATCAAGGCGATCAACAAGGACACGGAGTTCCCGGCCGTCTATGCCCAGACGGACGCCGGGTTCGGTATCAGTGTCAGCTTCCGCGGAAAGGGGCAGGCGTTCTTCGAGGCGGACAGTCCTTGTGTGAAGGAGTCGAAGGTCGCCGATTCCACGTCCAAGCCGAACGGTCCGGCGTACGAGGGCGTCTACCCCCTGCCCCGTCCCAACGTGCACTCCGACTACTGGTCCGCCGAGGCATCCTGATGATGCGTCAGCAACGGGAATCCGCGCTCGGCCGCTCCGGCCGGTGACCCCGGTGAGCCTGCCTGTGCTCCGAACAACTCGCACACACCCGCGAAACCGGCCTTGAACCCGCCCCCGATGGGGGATGGTTGGGGGGTGCGGAAATTCTGGGTGGTCGGTGGGATCGGCATCGGGGTCGCCATGAGCTTCGTGGCCCTGCTCGTCGTCGGCACGTACTCCGCTGCCGCCGGCCTCGGCAGCGCCGGCAGCAACGGGGCCGTCGGGCTGGCGAAGGGGGCCGTGCCGGCGAAGTTCCAGCCGCTCGTGCAGAAGTGGGGCAACCTCTGCTCGGCCATCAACCCCGCGCTTCTCGCCGCGCAGCTGTACCAGGAGAGTGGGTGGAACCCGCGGGCCCAGAGCAAGGCCGCCGCGCAGGGCATCGCGCAGTTCATCCCCGGGACCTGGTCCGGGCACGGGATCGACGGGGACGGGGACGGGGACCGCGACGTATGGGATCCGGCCGATGCCATCCCCTCCGCTGCTAGCTACGACTGTGAACTCGCCGGGTATGTCAAGAAGGTGCCGGGGGATCAGACGGACAACATGCTGGCCGCCTACAACGCCGGTGCGTACCGGGTCATCAGGTCGGGCGGCGTACCGAAGATCGCGGAGACGCAGAACTACGTCAAGATCATCCGTTCGCTGGAGAAGAGCTTCGCCCGGCCGGTCGGGCGGGTCGAACCCTCGCGGCAGGCGGCCGGGGCGATCTACTTCGCACAGAAGAAGCTCGGCACGAAGTACCTGTGGGGCGGGAACGGGACGCCTGAGCAGGGCGGACGGTTCGACTGCTCCGGGCTGACGCAGGCCGCGTACCGGACCGTGGACATCGAGCTGCCGCGGGTGGCGAACGACCAGTACAACGCCGGGCCGCACCCTTCTCGGGACGAGCTGCTCCCCGGTGACCTGGTCTTCTTCTCGGACGACCTGACCAACTCCCGGGCAATCCACCACGTCGGGCTGTACGTCGGCGGTGGGTACATGATCAACGCGCCGTACACCGGGGCCGTGATCCGCTTCGACAAGATCGACACGCCCGACTACTTCGGTGCGACACGTGTGACGAAGGACGGCGCCGCGGCACTCCCGACCGCCCAGCCGACAGGGTGACGGGGAGTCGGCCGTGGCCGGAACTGTCTGTGAAGCCTGGGCCCTGAGCTGCGACGACGAGTCTCTCTTCGATAACGTCATGGTGATCATTCGGTGGAGAGTGGAACGTACACGCGGAGAGCGTCGTTCCCTGGACTGGGACAGCATGCGCACTGACCATGCGGCGCTGACCGGCACAGTCGCGTACGTCACGCAGCAGTGATCGAAGTAGTGGTCGAACCGAAACGGGGGTTCGTCAAATGCGGTGCACACGGGTGTGCGCCGCGGCAGCAGACAAGGCAAGGGGCTGCAGCGGATGGCTGGACTCGCACTGGATGCGTCGAACCCCGACGTCAGCCTGCTCTACGACATCAATGGGCTCGCGAAGTCCGCTCCGACCTGGTTCGACCGGGTCATGGAGTTCGTCGGCGAGTACGGGATCATGCTCGGCATGGTCCTCGTGGTCCTGTGGTGCTGGTGGAGCGTCCGCCGGCGCGGCACGGCCGAGGACTCGGTGACCGCGGTCGCCGGGATCGTCTGGGCACCGCTCGCCGCCGGGATCGCGCTGCTCGTCAACATTCCGATCCGGGGCTTCGTGGAGCGGCCGCGCCCGTTCCGCGATCACCAGGGCCTGGATGTCCTGGTGTCGGGGAAGAACGACTTCTCGTTCGTGAGCGACCACGCCACGATGGCGATGGCCCTCGGCGTCGGGCTGTTCGTGGCCAACCGGAAATTCGGGCTCGTCGCGATCGCCCTCGCGCTGGCGGAAGGGTTCTGCCGGATCTACATGGGGGTTCACTACCCGACCGACGTCATCGGCGGATTCGCGCTCGGCACGGCTGCCGCGCTGCTGCTCGCCCCGCTCGCGATGGCGCTGCTGACGCCGGTCGTCGCGGCCGTCTCGCGGTCGGAGCGGGTGGGATGGCTCGTGCGGTCGCGGCGGCCCGTGCCGGCCGTGGCCGAGGGGCGCCCGCTCGGGATCCCCGAGCCGCGCCCGCGGTCGGGCGGCGGTGGCGAGAAGGGTCTGGCCGCCTGAAGGCGGTGTGGCCGAGGGAGAACCGGGGGGCGTTCGCGCCCCCCGGTTCTGCGTTACAGCGCCTGCGGGAAAGTGAAGAGGCGCTCGGGGTCGTACTGCTTCTTCACCCGGGTGAGCCGGTCGGCCGCCGTTCCGTAGTACGCCTGCCGCCAGTTGGTCAGCGTCGGGTCCGTGTAGTTCTGGTACGCCGCCCCGGACGCGTACCGCCGCAGCGCGCCGTGGGTGTTTTTCAGCCAGTCCTGCTGGGCCGTGCCCGCCGTGCCGGGTCGCCAGGCGGCGATGTACTGGGCGAGCATCCGTGAGCGGCGGTGGACGAACGCCGTCGCCCGCGGGTCGACCCGGTTGATCGCCCCGCCGAGCGCGGTGAGCGCGATCGATCCGCCGCCACCGCTCGGGGTCACGCTGATCCGGGTGAACGCCTCGGTCCGGTCGAGCAGGGCCCGTATGCCCGTCGGGGACAGGGAGTGGTCGAAGAAGTCGGACGCGGCGGCGTAGGTCTCGCGCTGGAGCGCGCCCTGCGAGGTACGGCCGGGTGTCGTACCCGGCAGCCGGCACTGCGCGGCGCTGAGGCCGGAGCAGCCCGCGTACACCAGCATCGCCTCCTCATAGCTGCGGCGGCGCAGCGACACCGAGGACGCCGATGCGCCGATCCGGTCGGCGAGACGGTCGACGGCGTTCTGGAGGTCGCCGTAGGTCCCCAGGCTGAACGCGGCGACCGACACGGTCGGGTTGCCGCCGCCCGGTCCAGCGGCGAGATGTACGGAGGACCAGATCTCGTCCGGCTGGCCCGGGCCCCACTCCTGCCAGGCGGCGATGACGGACCGGGCGCGCGACCACGGCCACGACATGTACGCGGTGACGGTCTGCGGGGCCGGGCGGGTGCGGAACGTCAGCTCGGTGACCACGCCGAAATTGCCGTTGCCCGCGCCGCGCAGCGCCCAGAAGAGGTCGGGGTGGTGCTTGGCGTCGGCGGTCACTGTCTTGCCGTCAGCGGTGACGAGCGTTGCCGCGGTGAGGCTGTCGCAGGTCAGGCCGTACGCGCGGGACGCGACGCCGTGACCGCCGCCGAGCGTGAGACCGGAGATGCCGACCGTGGGGCAGGAGCCTCCGGGGACCGTCAGCCCGTGCCGGGCAAGCCCCCGGTAGACGTCGATGAGTTTGGCGCCCGCGCCGACGGTGCCGTCCCGGTCGACCCGGGAGAGTGACGAGACGTCAATGACCAGGCGCCCGTTGCCGCTCGACCAGCCCGCGTAGGAGTGGCCGCCACTGCGGATCGAGACGGGGGTGGAGCTGCGGCGGGCGAAGGCCAGGCACTCACGGATGTCCGCCTCGTGCCGGACGTACGCGACGGCTGCCGGTTTCTGGCCGTCGAAACGGGTGTTGTAGAGCTGACGGGCCGTCCGGTACGCCGCGTCCTCGGGGCGCACGAGGGTGCCGTCGAGGCTCCTGGCCAGGGCGTGCCAGTTCGCCTTGCCGGTTGTGGCGGACGGTGAGCCGGCTGATGCGGGCGACGTGCGGGTGGTGGTGGCCGCGGTGGCGGCCGCGGGGGCGGCCGAGGAACCCGTGCCGGTGCCTCTGCAGGCGGTGGCGGTGGCGCCGGCCAGGGCTGTTGCCGCGCCCGCGGTGAGCAGGGTGCGGCGGTTCGGCAGGTTCATCGGACCTCCGGGTCGTGGCCTCGCGGGTCGATCGGTCGGGCGACCGTCGGGTGGAGCGGTTGTCGGTGATCCGTGATCAGCGGGCGGTGCGGTGTTGCTCGGCGTCGGTGCGGGCGCGGTCGCGGGAGCGACGGGCCGGGCCGGTCCACCCGCATCCGCAGCGGGCGATGCAGAACGAGCCGCGTTCGATGGTGAAGGGCTCGTGGGCGGGGGGCGTCGGCGGGGTGGCGGGAGCGGTCGGCGTGACCTCCGCGGTGTGTTGGTCGTACACGCGTCCACGGTACTGGGGACGGGCACCCGTCCGTGGGGCCCATGAGGACGGCGTGACGGCGGACACGGGTGGTCGTTATGCGGGGCGGGTGGGGGGCTCGGGCAAGCGGTACGTCGTTGAGGGTTGGCAGGCGATGGTGGTGCAGCAGCACAGGTCCGGAAGCGGGGCGCGCGCTGTCTGCGCCCTCGCCGTGGTGGGCGTGATGGCGGCGGCCGCCGGATGCTCGGACAGCGGTGGCCGGGGCGGGACCGACGCCGGCGGCCGGAGCGTGGTGGACGAGCGGGGTGGGGGCGATTCCCTCGATGTGATCCACCGGGCGGCCGCGGTGCTCGCCGGGACAGGGGGCGGGAACCGGCCGGGGAGCCGGGACGTCGCCGGGAGCGCCGAGGTGCGTACGTCGATGGAGACCGCGGCAGGCGGGACGCGGGTGACGATCACCGGCCGGGGGACGTACGACTTCCGCAGGCAGCTCGGCCGGCTCACCGTGGTGCTGCCGAAGGACGCCGCGGGCGAGTACGAACACCGCCCCATCACCGAACTCCTCGCCCCCGGTGCGCTCTACATGAAGAACCGTGGTGCCGGAGTTCCCGCCGGCAAGTGGGTCAGGGTCGATACGACGGCCCTGGAGGACGGCAATCTCGTCACGGGCGGGGTCACCGATCCCATGGCGGCCGCCGAACTGCTGCGCGGGGCGGACAAGGTGACGTATGTGGGGGAGAGTGAGCTCGCGGGGGTCATGGTCCGGCACTACCGGGGGACCGCGGACCTCGGACGCGCGGCGCGGGCCGCCTCGCCGCGATCGCGAGGCGCACTGGCCGCGGCGGCGAAAGGGTTCCGCACGGACGCGGTGCCGTTCGACGCGTATCTGGACGAGGCGGGGCGGCTGCGGAAGGTGCGGCACCGGTTCAGTTTCGCCAACCAGGGACCGGCGGTGCAGGTGGTGTCGACGACGCTGCTTTTCGGGTTCGGGGCGCCTGTGGATGTGCAGCTTCCGGACGATCGCGACATCTACACCGGGCGGATCGAGCAGGGGCGGCGGTAGCGGCCGGCCGGGCGCGTAGGCATCCTGCGGGGCCGAAATGGTCCGTCCGTGCCATGCGCGGCGCGTGGTCCGCTCCCTACGCTAGGAGGTCGGCGACGGCAGTGAGAGGTGACGTACGTGGTGACGCTCAGCACTCGGACCGTTCAGGACCATGTGGCCCTCGCCGAGATCGAGCTGTGCGGTGAGCTGATGATCGCGGCATCGGCCGCGATCGGGGAACGGCTCAGTGCGGACCGTATCGACGAGGTGCTCAACGTCGGGGCGGGCATCGAACACACCGCCGTCCCCCGGCAGAGTGACCACCGGGGATGACGGACAGAAGCGCACGTCAGGCGGCGCCTCGGACGGTGCCCCACGAAGTGCGACCGCACGCCGTGCGACCTCCCGCGGTGCTGCCTCAGGTGCGGAGCAGACGGGCGATGGCCTTCGTGGCTTCCTCGACCTTCGCGTCGATCTCCTCGCCGCCCTTGACCGCCGCGTCGGCGACGCAGTGGCGCAGATGCTCCTCGAGGAGCTGGAGCGCGAACGACTGGAGAGCCTTGGTGGACGCCGAGACCTGCGTGAGTATGTCGATGCAGTAGACGTCCTCGTCGACCATCCGCTGCAGACCACGAATCTGGCCCTCGATCCGGCGCAGCCGCTTGACGTGGTCGGCCTTCTGGTGGTGGTAGCCGTGTATGCCGCGGTCGTGGTCGGTGAGGATCTCCGCCGTTTCCTCGGCGGGTTCCGTCGCCTCTGTGGTGGTCATTGCTGCCTCCCGTTTTCCCTTTGCCCTGCGCTTTATATACCCCGGGTGGGTATATCCTAACGAATTCGGCTGAACCGTGACCGGGGGCCCGTGCTGATCACCCTGCCCGATGCGCGACACTGAAGAATGCCCGTTAGCCATGGCCGGATGATGCACCTAGCATCAGCCTGACCGAAACCAAAGCATCCCGAGGACCCCACGTGCGCTTTCGTCTGACCCCCAGGGAGACGAGCTTCTACGACATGTTCTCCGCATCCGCGGACAACATCGTCACGGGCTCGAAACTCCTCATGGAACTGCTCGGGGCGGACTCTGCCTCCCGAGTCGAGATCGCGGAGCGTATGCGGGCAGCGGAGCACGCAGGGGACGATGCCACCCACGCGATCTTCCACCAGTTGAACTCCTCTTTCATCACGCCGTTCGACCGCGAGGACATTTACAACCTCGCATCGTCGCTCGACGACATCATGGACTTCATGGAGGAGGCCGTCGACCTGGTCGTGCTGTACCAGATCGAAGAACTCCCCAAGGGTGTCGAGCAGCAGATCGAGGTGCTGGCGCGGGCGGCCGAGTTGACCGCCGAGGCGATGCCCAACCTGCGCACGATGGACAACCTCACCGAGTACTGGATCGAGGTCAACCGCCTGGAGAACCAGGCCGACCAGATCCACCGCAAGCTGCTCGCCCATCTCTTCAACGGCAAGTACGACGCCATTGAGGTGCTGAAGCTCAAGCAGATCGTGGATGTGCTGGAAGAGGCGGCCGATGCGTTCGAGCACGTCGCCAACACGGTGGAGACCATCGCGGTCAAGGAGTCCTGAACCACGTGGACACCTTTGCGCTGATCGTGACCATCGGTGTCGCGCTCGGCTTCACCTACACGAACGGCTTCCACGACTCGGCGAACGCCATCGCCACCTCGGTCTCCACCCGGGCGCTGACCCCGCGGGCGGCCCTGGCGATGGCCGCGGTGATGAACCTCGCCGGTGCCTTCCTGGGACAGGGAGTCGCCAAGACCGTCAGTGAGGGCCTGATCGCGACGCCCGAGGGGCAGAAGGGGATGGGAATCCTCTTCGCCGCCCTGGTCGGCGCGATCATCTGGAACCTTGTCACCTGGTATTTCGGTCTGCCCTCGTCCTCCTCGCACGCACTGTTCGGCGGCATGGTCGGAGCGGCGCTGGCCGGCGGAACGCTGGTGCACTGGAACGGGGTGCTCGACAAGATCGTCATCCCGATGTTCGTCTCGCCGATCGTCGGTCTGGTCGTGGGCTATCTGGTGATGGTCACGATCATGTGGCTGTTCCGGAAGACCAACCCGCACAAGGCCAAGCGCGGATTCCGCATAGCGCAGACGGTCTCGGCGGCAGGCATGGCGCTCGGGCACGGTCTGCAGGACGCGCAGAAGACGATGGGCATCGTGGTGATGGCGCTGGTCATCGCCGACGTCGAGAGCCCGAGCGCCCCGATTCCGGTCTGGGTGAAGATCGTCTGCGCGCTGATGCTCTCGCTGGGTACGTACGCGGGTGGCTGGCGGATCATGCGGACGCTCGGCCGGAAGATCATCGAGCTGGACCCGCCGCAGGGATTCGCCGCGGAGACGACCGGGGCGTCGATCATGTTCGGCTCGGCCTACCTGTTCCACGCGCCCATCTCCACGACGCATGTGATCACCTCGGCGATCATGGGTGTGGGGGCCACGAAGCGGGTCAACGCGGTGCGGTGGGGGGTCGCGAAGAACATCATCCTCGGGTGGTTCATCACGATGCCGGCCGCGGCCCTGGTCGCTGCCGCGAGTTACGGGGTCGTCGTTCTGCTGTTCGGGTGAGTGACGCCCCCCACGGGCTTGAAGTGAAAGGGGTCCGCCCCCGCTCCCTTGTGAGGAGCGGGGGCGGACCCTTTGCCTTAAGGGTGGCACCGCCATGCAGCACCCCAAAGGCTGTCCTTGGTCACCCAAAACGGCCGGAGATGTAGTCCTCCGTCGCCTGGACCGACGGGTTGGAGAAGATCCGCTCCGTCTCGTCTATCTCGACGAGCTTGCCGGGCTTGCCGACCGCCGCGAGGTTGAAGAACGCCGTGCGGTCCGAGACGCGGGCCGCCTGCTGCATGTTGTGCGTCACGATGACGATCGTGAAGCGTTCCTTCAGCTCGCCGATCAGGTCCTCGATGGCGAGGGTGGAGATCGGGTCCAGGGCGGAGCACGGTTCGTCCATCAGCAGCACATCCGGCTCGACCGCGATCGCGCGGGCGATGCACAGGCGCTGCTGCTGACCGCCGGAGAGGCCGGAGCCGGGCTTGTTCAGGCGGTCCTTGACCTCGTTCCAGAGGTTGGCGCCGCGGAGGGACTTCTCGACGACGTCCGCCAGCCGGTTCTTCTTGTACGAACCGTTCAGCTTCAGGCCCGCCGCGACATTGTCGAAGATCGACATGGTCGGGAAGGGGTTCGGCCGCTGGAAGACCATGCCGACCGTGCGGCGCACGGTGACCGGGTCGACGTTGGACCCGTACAGGTTCTCGTCGTCCAGCAGGACCTTGCCCTCGACGCGGCCACCGGGGGTGACCTCGTGCATCCGGTTCAGGGTGCGCAGGAAGGTGGACTTGCCACAGCCGGACGGGCCGATGAAGGCGGTCACGGAGCGGGGCTCCACGGTCATCGAGATGTCCTCGATGGCGAGGTGGGAGCCGTAATAGGCGGACAGGCCGCTGACGTCGATGCGCTTGGCCATCTGAATCACTGCTTCTTTCGTGCCGCGTCAGCGGCCGGTCTTCGGGGCCTTCCAGCGGGCGATACCGCGGGCCACCAGGTTGAGGATCATGACGAAGGCGATCAGGACCAGAGCGGCGGCCCAGGCACGGTCGTACGACGGCTCGCTGCCGATCTTGAACTGCTCCCAGATGTAGAAGGGGAGCGACGACTGTGCGCCTTGGAAGGGGTTGGAGTTGATCAGCTGGCTGCCGAAGACCAGCAGCATGATCGGCGCGGTCTCGCCGGCGATCCGGGCGATCGCGAGCATCACACCCGTGGTGATACCGCCGATCGCGGTGGGCAGAACCACCTTCAGGATGGTGCGCCACTTCGGGATGCCGAGCGCGAGTGATGCCTCGCGGAGCTCGTTCGGGACGAGCTTGAGCATCTCCTCGGTGGAGCGGACCACGACCGGGATCATCAGGATCGTGAGCGCCAGCGAACCCATCAGGCCGGACGGCTGGAGCTTCGCCATCAGCATGATCGACAGGATGAAGAGACCGGCGACGATGGACGGGATACCGGTCATCACGTCGACGAAGAACGTCACGACCTTGGCCAGCGCGCCCCTGCCGTACTCCACCAGATAGACGGCGGTCAGCAGGCCGATCGGGGCGGAGATCAAGGTGGCGAGTCCGACCTGCTCCAGGGTGCCGATCAGCGCGTGGTAGACACCGCCGCCCGGCTCCATGCCGAGCACACCCGCCATGGAGTGGGTGAGGAAGTAGACGTCCAAGACCTTGGCGCCGCGGCTGACCGTGATCCAGATCAGCGAGGCCAGCGGCACGACGGCGAGGAGGAAGCACACCCAGACGATGCTGGTGGCGAGCCGGTCCTTGGCCTGGCGCTGGTTCTCGACGACCGACGTCGTGACGTACGAGATGACGACGAAGAGCACTGCGGAGAACAGGCCCCACTGGATGTGGCTCTGCCAGCCCGCCGCCGCGCCGATGCCGACGCCGAGCACGAGCGCGGCGCCCGCGAAGGCGGCCGGGGCCCAGCGGGGGAGCGCCCGGCTGCTGAGGCTGTTTCTGGACGCGGCCGCCGTGGGGGTGGGGCGTTCCTGTATGCCGGTGTTGGCTGCCTGGCTCATGCGTTGGCCCCCGAGTACTCCTTGCGGCGGGCGATGATGAGCCGGGCCGCGCCGTTGACCAGCAGGGTGAGGATGAAGAGGACGAGGCCGGAGGCGATCAGGGCGTCGCGCCCGAACTGGTCGGCCTCGTCGAACTTCGCGGCGATGTTCTGGGCGAACGTTCCGCCGCCGGGGTTGAGCACATGCGCGGAGATGACGAAGCTCGGCGACAGGACCGTGGCGACGGCCATCGTCTCGCCGAGTGCGCGGCCCAGGCCCAGCATCGACGCGGAGATCACGCCGGAGCGGCCGAAGGGCAGCACCGAGAGGCGGATGACTTCCCAGCGGGTGGCGCCGAGGGCGAGGGCGGCTTCCTCGTTCATCTTCGGGACCTGGAGGAAGACCTCGCGGCTGACGCTCGTGACGATCGGCAGAATCATGATCGCGAGCAGGATGCCGACGGTGAAGAGCGAGCGGGCGACGCCGACCTCGGTCTTGTCCAGGACGTACGTCCAGCCGAAGAACTGGTCGAGCCAGAGGTTCAGCCCCTCCAGGTACGGGACCAGGAAGAGTGCGCCCCAGATGCCGTACACGATGCTCGGCACTGCCGCGAGCAGATCGACGACGTACGCGAGGGGTGCGGCCAGCTTGCGCGGCGCGTAGTGCGAGATGAAGAGGGCGATACCGACAGCGATCGGAACCGCGATGGCCATCGCGATGATCGAGCTGACGATCGTGCCGAAGAGCAGGACCGCGATACCGAAGACCGGCTTGTCGCCGACCGGGTTCCAGTCCAGCGTGGTGAAGAAGTTGCCCTCGTCCTTGGAGATGGCGAGGGTCGCGCGGTACGTGAGGAACACGGCGATCGACGCCATGATCACGAGCAGCAGAATGCCTGCGCCCCGCGAGAGGCCCAGGAAGATTTTGTCGCCCGCGCGTCCGGAGGCCTTGGGCCTGGCGCGCTTGCGTTGCACCGGGGGCACCGGTGGCGTGTCTATAGGTGTGGTGGAAGCCATGGTCTTTCCGGTCTGTGTGGGGGAGCGATGTGCTCCCCTGGCGGCGGTGCACCGGATGGGGGGTGGTGCCGACGGGCCGGTCCGGAGGGGTGCACCGGGCCGGCCTGTCGGGTGTTGCTGGTGGAGCTGGGTTTCAGCTGGTGTTACGGGTGTTGCTTCTGATTACGAGAGGGACGCGATGGTCTCGCGGACCTTGGCATTGATCTCGGTCGGGATCGGCGCGTAACCGGCGTCGGTGAGGAGCTTCTGACCCTGGTCACTGGCGGTGTAGTTCAGGAAGGACTTGACCGTGGGGAGCGTCTCGGGCTTGTTGCCCGAGTCGCAGGCGACCTCGTAGGTCACCAGGACGATCGGGTACGCACCCTCGGCCTTGGTGGTGTAGTCGAGGTCGAGCGCCAGGTCCTTGCCGGTGCCCTTGATCTTGGCGGCGGCGATGGCCTTGGAGGCGTTCTCCGAGGTGGCCTTGACCGGAGCGGAGCCACCGGTGTTGATGTCGACCGTGGAGATGGACTGCGACGAGGCGTACGAGAGCTCGAAGTAACCGATCGAGCCGTCGACCTGCTTCACCTGGGCGGCGACACCGGAGGACTGGGACGCGGCCTGGCCACCGGGGGCCGGCCACTTCTTCTCGGGCTCGTACTTCCAGTCGTTCGGCGCGGTGGCGGCGAGGTACTTGCCGAGGTTCTGCGTGGTGCCGGAGTCCTCGGAGCGGTGGAAGGCCTGGATCGCCTTGTCCGGAAGCTTCGCGCCCTTGTTGAGCTTGGCGATCGCCGGGTCGTTCCACTTCTTGATCTTGCTGTCGAAGATCTTGGCGAGCGTGGGGGCGTCCAGCGTCAGGCTGTCGACACCCTCGAGGTGGAAGCCGATCGCGATGGGGCCGCCGACCATCGGGAGGTTGATGCCCTGGCCGGTCTTGCAGACCTTCTTCGAGTCCGCGACCTCTTCGGGCTTCAGCGCCGAGTCGGAGCCGGCGAAGCCGACCGTGCCCTGGTTGAAGGCGATGATGCCCTCACCGGAGGACGACGACTTGTAGTTGACCTCGACGCCCTTGCAACCGGCCATGTAGTCCTTGACCCAGAGGTCCATGGCGTTCTTCTGCGCGCTGGAGCCGGAGGCGAGGAGCTGGCCCTTGGCGCCGTCGCACTTGATGTTCGACGCGGCGCTCGTCTTCTCGCCGCTGCCGCCCGTGCTGCTGCTGCCGCCGCTGTTGTTGTCCGAACCGCACGCCGTGAGGACCAGGGCGCTGGAGACGGCGAGGGCACCGAGCGCGGTGGCACGAAGCCGGTTCTTGCGCTGAAGCTTCACTTTCGGGTTTTTCCTTCCAGGAGCCGCCGAGGTCTTGTTCGTTCTACGACGGCGTGCGAGGTCATGGGTGGTGCGGCGTCTCGCCGCGCACCGTGCACTGCTGAAATTAGGCAGAACAGGTGAAGCCGCTTACGGGAGAGAGTGAACAGAAGGTGAACCGTGGCGGGCGGCCTGGTTCTCGCCGCGGTGGCGTGGGGCGCCTGGCCCCTGGGCGGGGCGGGGCGTCGCGTGGTGCGGTGCCCAGCCCCCTCCGGGGCGGGGTTCGGTGGTACCCAGCCCTCGGGGCGGGGGTTCTGCCCTCAAGTGCCGGACGGGCTTGGGTGTGCGGGCTTGCCGTGTCCGGCGGGTTCGGGCCCACGGGGGTGGGGGGTTCCGTCCTCAAGCGCCGGACGGGCTTGGGGTGTGCGTCTGGTTCCTGGTGGTGCCGTCGCCTTGTCGGGTGGGTGGTGGTCCGGGGCCCCTC